>CALDFS010000001.1 GCA_937942105.1 uncultured Ruminococcus sp.
GGGGAACAATACGCTCACTATCTCGAGTTCGGATATTGAGCGCACAGCTCCACCAGAGCGTGCACAATCGAACACCTATATTTCGTCGGCACATTCTTAGTTTTAATGTGCCCTATTCAATTACCAACGGTAAAACAGAAAAGCCGAGACCTATCATCGAGTCTCGGCTTTTAACTTTATGTTCGTTAGGTTTTCTTCAAAGCAAAGGCTTATTCTGCATGCCTGGCTCAGAGGTGCGTTACTGCGTGATGATAGGCATTTTACCAGTGGACGGTAACCGACGAATGTACGCGGTTTCGCTTTGTATATGGCTTTGAGGGGCACACACCGGAGAATACGGTAAAGTTCCAGAAGATGCTGCTAAAGAGGTTCTCGGAATATAAACAAAAACACTGGAGCGGTTAGTCCGCTCCGGTGTCCTGCTAAAACCCTTTATATATCTGCCCTCGGTTGCCGACTGCAACAACCCGAACAAGCAAAACGTTATTGTCAACAGTGTATATGATTCTGTAGTCGCCGACCCTCAGACGAAAATAGCCGCTATTGCCCTGCATGGCTTTTATATCACCCTGATACGGCAGCTTATAGATTGCTTTGAAAATCCGTTCCTGCTGAAACACGGGCTGAGTGGATATAAACTTGACAGCTTTTTTATCAATTTCTATCCTGTGTTGCATTTATATCCACCCCGCACATTTTTATAGCCTCATCCAGCGAAACAAAATCGCCCGCTTCGCTGTCGTTCTGATATTCCCTTAACAAATCGGCGCAATACAAATCATCTGCTATTTCGTCTGCGGTTAAGCCCTGCAAATATGCTACTGCATAACCGATTTTATACTCCGGCATTTTGTTTATCAATTCGATTGCAATTTCTCTTTCGCTCATACAAAACCTCCTACAAAAATTTTTCTCCCGGATTGGCTGCCGTTCTGTCTCTGGTGATTGCCTCGTCAATGGCACGGTTTATAAAACCGTTTACAGATTCGCCGAGTGCTTCGGCGTGAAATCTGATTTCTTCCTTCTTGCCTTTTGGCGTAGTCAGATTGATGCGGTCGTAGTTTTCAGTCATATATTTGTTTACCGCTCTTTGCTGTGCTTTTGATACTGCCACGGTTGTATCTCCTTCCAGTGGGAGTTATAAATAGTTATATCCACTCTATTATATTCTATTATACCACATATATCTATCTGCATATATATAAATAGTGTATATATCTGCACAAATAGATTTATATACTATGTGGATTGATATATCTGCGCAGATATAGTATGCTGAAATCACAATCAAAATACACAAAAAAGGACAAAAACCATGAAACACATTCACTTTATATGGAGCTACAACATCAACTCCGCAAGAGCCAGAATCAGAACAAGCTGCGCAGGTCTTCGCCCGCTTTCACCTGCCTCTTTCGCGGCTCACTGATGTATATAAAACTCACCCCCGCAGAAGAATTCATATCTCCCGCGGGGGCTCTCATCTATTCCGTTTCTTAGCCAATATTAAAACTGCCCATAAATCAGCGAATCGACCTCGCCGTTTTCAAAGATGTGCGCTATTTCCTTTCGCTCCTCTCCCCTTACCGGCAGGAAGGGGCTTATAAGTACTGCGCTTGCTTCGCACTTCGGGCAGCGCATTGCCTGAACCCGGCAGGCATACATTCCTGTGGGAATCTGAGAAATATCGCTTATCGGGACTGCGTTTTGCAGGTAATAATCCGCATTTTCATGGTCGGTGTAGTTCCCTACCGACATCGGAAGGAAGAAAAGGCGGGTGTCGGTTACTTCCATGGCGGTGCCGCACTTTTTGCACCAGTCGCTGTGGAAAGCGCTTAGAATCTTCTTGAATACGTTCATGTCAGCTCGCCCCTGAATCAGCTTGCGCTCACACCGTTTGCGTTAGCCTTTGCGTTGTTCAGGACCTCAACCATAAGGTCGGCCTTTGAAATACCGTCTAAGATGTAGTTGTCGGTCATCTTGTAGCGGGTGTTGGAGATGAAGGTGTTTACGTTGATTCTTACGCCGTCAAGAATAAAGCAGAATCTTACCCTCTGCGAGCCTTCCATGATTCCCGAGCCTGACTTTCCGTCGTCTACCCAGGCCTTTTCTATCTTGGAAGCGGAAACTATGTACTTCTTAAAGGGATTCCAGTAGAAGATTACGGCGACCTTTCCGCCGGCAACGTCAACGATAACCGTTTCGCCCTTGCCGTTGAAGGTCTGATTGCGCTTGAAGCCCATACCGTCAAGCTCCGACTCGAACTGCTTTACCTTTGATTTATAGAACTTTCTGCCCAGAACCGAGAACCAAAGCACAACAAATCCGAATGCAATAATAGTGATAATAGTTCCAACGCCCTCGTTCTTAATCAGCGTGACCGAAAGCGCCACCAGAATCAGCATAACCACTATCGGAATGCAGATATATCCCAGCGCAAAAAGCGGGTTAACTCTTTTAATTTTTTCATTTGTTTCCATAAAAATCCCCTTTTCTTTCGTAATTTTTAGTGAATTTGCTCATATATTTTATAACATCCGCAGGCGAATGTCAAGACATTTTGCAATCTTTTTTCATGATTTTTTCGGGATTCATCCTCCCCCATTCGGATGTTTATAAGCTCTCTTGGCGTGTCCATCCCCCCAAAAAAGCCGATAAGGCGATTCCCTGCGGGAGCTGTACATGGGATATATCCCAAGATGCATCCCGGAAAGCATCCCGGAAAATATCCCAAAACATCCCAAAAAGTGCCTGCGAGATATATCCCCGAAATATCCCGAAAAAGCAAGATTGCTATTGCATATGACCGCAAAAACTGGTATACTATAATAAATATTTGACCGATTTGCAGAAAGGAATGGAAATATATGTCTAAATGGGACAAGGAATACTGCTCTCTCCTGCGCGAAATAGTCACCAACGGAACAAGAACCCACAACCGCACCGGCGTAGACTCAATAAAAATACCGGCGTGGAGCTTCACGCTGGATCTGGCTGAGGAGTTTCCAATACTCACCACAAAGCAGGTCTTCATCCGTCAGGCGGTGCTGGAGATGCTGTGGTTCTATCAGGCGCAGTCAAACGATGTAAGATGGCTTCAGCAGCGCAACGTTCATATCTGGGACGAGTGGGAGATAGATGAGGACGGCTTCTGGTCAGCTGAGCAGATGGTCCCGGACGGCAAGGGCGGGCTTGTAAAAACACAGATCCGCCGCGAGTTCGGCAAGGAGTGGGCGCACACCATAGGCACAGCCTACGGCTGGATAATCCGCAAATTCAGCCTTACTCAGAATTTGATAAAAAGCCTTAAAGAGAACCCCGCAGACAGGCGGATGGTTATGTCGCTCTGGCAGAATGATTATCTCAGCACCGCCGTACTTCCCTCCTGCGTGTGGTCGAGCGAGTGGGACGTCACCGAAGGCAGACTGAACGCGCTGATCCATCAGCGCAGCTGCGACACTCCGCTGGGGCTGCCCTTCAACGTCACTCAATATTCGGTGCTTTTGTATATGCTCGCTCAGGTAACAGGGCTGAAGCCGGGAACGCTGAGCTGGTCGATAAAGGACGCGCACATCTACGTAAATCAGCTTGATGGAGTGCGCGAGCAGCTGAGAAGGTTCGACACAAACGGCGACCTTCCCGCGCCCAAGCTCTGGCTGAATCCCGAGGTAAAGGATTTCTTTGATTTTGATAACTCTGCGGAGCTGAAGGATGTCAAACTTATCGGGTATGAGCATATGGGGAAGATAAGCTTTCCTATTGCGCAATGATGGGGAAGATAAGCTTTCCTATTGCGCAATAGATGAATTTTAATAGTTGTGGGAGAGTGCGTTCGTAGCCGGAAGCTTGATATAACCGCAGCTTTCCTGCCCGTGGGCGCTCGGCAGCTCGCTCAGAAGGGAGGCGCGCCCCCTCGCACAGTGAGCTGCGGAGGTCTACGCGCCTTGCGCGTGGGTGACTGCTTCACCCGGACGGCTTTAGCCGTCCAGACCTCCGCCCGCACTCAGTTCCCTGACTCGCAAAACTGCGATAGAACACTATCTCTAAGGGGCGCACCGGTCGGAAGTACACTTCCCCACCAAACAGACAAATTAAAAGGAGCAAATCTATGTCAATAAAACTAATCGCCGCAATAGGCAAAAACCGCGAATTGGGCAGGGGCAACGCCCTTATGTGGAACCTGCCCGGGGATATGCGCTTTTTCCGCACTACTACCCAAGGCTCGGCGGTAATTATGGGCAGAAAGACCTACGAATCCATCGGCAGACCGCTTCCCAAGCGGGAAAACATCGTGATTTCGCGGAATACGGAGCTTAAAATCGAGGGAGTGCAGGTGGTGCAGACCTTGGACGAGGCGATAGCCGCCGCCGAGGGTGATGCCTACATAATAGGAGGCGCAAGCATCTACGCCGCCGCCCTTCCAATAGCCGACGAGCTTATCCTGACAGAAATAGATATGGACTACCCCGGAGCGGACGTATTCTTCCCGCAGTTTGATAAGGAGCTTTACACCCGCAGGGAAATAGCACATGGGGAAGACGGCGGGGTGAGTTACGTGCACGTTTCGTATACAAAAAAATAAACAGCACCTCAGCTTTAGCCTGCAAGGGCACTGCATGCTTGTTAATAATAACCTCAGACTGCGGCGAATCATTGTGCCCAGGTCTGAGGTTATTTTTGTGCTGACGGTCTGCTAGCCCGACCGCCGAGCCGTATTATTTGCGGCTTTGTGCGGATATTTACGCTATCCAACCCGAAAATGCCCAACGATCTCCGATTTCCTGTTCTCCAGAATGTCCTGCTCATAGCTTAACTGGAAGGACGAGCCGTTGTGAATCACATAGGCTATGCCTTCCTTATTTCGCTTGTCTGACACGATTCCGATGTGCCCTTCAAACACAACTATGTCCCCGCCCTGCCACTCGGCTATATCGTAGATATCCGTTGTAAGCTCGGACGCATGGCGGCGGAAGTATATAATAAGGTTGCGCACACGGCGGAAGTCTATGTTTTTGTCTATCGGCTCGTCTGCATAATCATCTGGATGAGCGTTGCGGTCGGCATCCACAAGCTCGCGCAGGTCGTACCCCGCTCCTAAAAGACCCTGCGCAACAACGTCGGTGCAGACGCCGTATTCATCATCCGGGTAGCCGTTCGGGTAGTACTTGCTCATGTATTTTGGCTTTGTCGCGACATACGCGCGAACGTTTTCAAGAATATCCGTCTGGTCATCAACGCCGTCGCCGTCTTTATCGTTGGGGCTTATGTAGGTTTCAATGTCAAAATCGCTGTTGGTGTACATTTCCTGCGGGATAGCCCCCAGCCAGCGGCTGATATACCATCCTGCAAGGGCAAGTATCGCAAGAAAAGCAATCAGTAGGATAATGTTTTTAAGCTTCAGCCTGTATTTTTTCATAATATCATTCACTTTCGGATGGGGATGTCATACAAACATTTTATCAGATTTTTCGGCATAGTCAACGATTATTAAGAAAAGTTAATCTAAGATTAATAGTCTTAATATTTCAACAAGATTTATTCATCCAATAAATTAGTATTGAAATTCATTTGGATAAATCAATAACATCTTAGTTTTAGAAGTTGCGGATGAGCTGCTTGTGATGTATAATCAAAGATAATCAGCGCCAATACCGGGCGCTTGTTATGAAAGGCAGACATTATTATTATGAAGAAGAGGTTACTATCTATGCTAATTTGTGCAGCGACAGCTTTTTGCGCCCTCTGCGGATGCGGCGCCAACGCAGTTCAGTCAGATTTCACCATCGCCGAAAGGATAACGCCCTCAGCCGATCTGGGTCTGAGCGTATCAGGCAAGCCGGCTAAGACCGATAAGCCCATAGGCGACCACAACCCCATCTCGTCAAACGTGTTCTTCTGCGACCCCACCTCGGTGGAATACGAAGGCAGATTATACGTTTACGGCACCAACGACCAGCAGGAGTTCGACGCCAAGGGCGGCACCGGCGAAAACAGCTACGGCGCAATAAACACCCTTGCCTGCTATTCTACCGACGATATGGTAAACTGGACATATCACGGCATCATCCCCGTCACCAAAATTGCAGAATGGGCTGGCTGCTCATGGGCGCCCTCCATAGTATCCCGCAAGACTGCCGAGGGGAAGACGGAATTCTTCCTCTACTTTGCCAACAGCGGCAACGGCGTCGGCGTTCTTAAATCCGATTCGCCCCTTGGTCCTTGGGAGGACCCCATTGGCAAAGCGCTTATAGCCCCCAACACCAACGAGCTTGCCTCCGACCCGGTTTGCTGGTGCTTCGACCCCGGCGCAGTCGTTGACGATAACGGCGTGGGCTGGCTTGCGTTCGGCGGCGGCAACCCAATGAGTCCCACCGAAAGCGCAAGGCTTACCGGCAACTGCCGCCTTGTTAAGCTCGGCGAGGATATGGTATCGCTCGGCAGCGAGATTATCACTTCGAGGCTAACGAGCTTAACTATATCAATGGCAAATACGTTCTGACCTACTGCTCCAACTGGGAAGCAAGAAACATCTGGCCATCAAATTCTGATATCCCCGCTCCCTCCATCTGCTCGATGTGCTGCATGGTATCGTCAGACCCCCTTGACCCCGAAAGCTGGGAATACGGCGGAGAATACCTTGCCAACCCCAATCAGTTCGGCTATCCCACCAGCAACAACCATTCGCATTTGCAGAAGTTCGGAGATAAGTACTACCTGCTCTACCAGAACGTCTCCCTGCTTGAAAACATGGGCAGCTCGGCTAAGGGCTTCCGCAGCATAGGCATTGATTACTGCGAGGTTGACGAGGAGAACGCAGCCATCAAGCCCGCTTCAATGAGCGACAAGGGCGTTGACCAGCTCCACGGCTTCAACCCGTTTGAGATATCTTCCGCAACCACCGCATCCACCACCGCAGATATATGGTACACCATGGACGGCGATAAGGCTATAGTCTCCGGCGACCATGACGGCAGCTGGATAATGATAAGCAATGCCGACTTTGCGGGCGGCGCAAACGCCTTCGCGGCAACAATCAAGGGCAAGGGCGTTATCGAGGTAAGGCTTGACTCGAAGGACGGCAAGGCATTAGGCACGCTCCAGTTCGACACCGGCGACAGCTACGGCACACTATCCTGTGAGCTTAGCAAGATGGTTTCAGGCAAGCATGATTTGTATCTTGTGCTCGGCGGCAAGTTTGACTTTGACGAGTGGCAGTTCGCTTGTCTGCTTGGCGAATAAAGTATAGCTATTATAAATTAACTCCTCCCTCAAACGTTAGATGCGTCTGCGTTTGGGGGAGTTTTGTTACTGCGGAAGACCGCACCCCCACCCCGACTTTTGCTCGTTCCCGCAGTTTGTGCGAAAAACCGCCTTTGTGCAGGGGCGACCGGACGCCGCAAGGCGTCCCGGGCGAAACAGGTAATTTGCGCCCGAAGCGCAAATTACCTGTTTCGCCTATGCGCACAAAGGTGCGCATAGGTCGCCCACCCCCGCAAAGTGATATGGGGGTGCTCATGCGTTTGAGCCGAACAAATCGCATCACTAGTAAAGCAAATGATTGACATTCGACATACAATATGCTATAATGCAATAGACAAAAGCAATCATAATCGCAAATGTAAAGGAGAGTTGTTATGGCACAGACAATGGTCAATTTCCGTATGGACGAAAATCTGAAAAAGAATATGGAGCAGGTCTGCAAGGACATGGGTATGAGCATGACCACTGCATTCACCATCTTCGCAACAAAGGTCAGCCGCGAGAAAAGGATTCCCTTTGAAATCTGCGCCGACCCATTCTATTCCGAAAGCAATATGAAGTATTTAGAAAAGAAAATGTCGGATTACAAAGCCGGCAAGCTTGAATTTGCCGAACATGAGCTATCAGAGGATTAACCATGCAGACAAAAACAATAAAATGGGATTTGGATGCGTGGGATGATTATCTATACTGGCAGGATAAGGACAAACGAATTCTTAAACGAATAAACCAGCTTGTAAAGGATATAAGCAGAAGTCCGTTTGAAGGAATAGGAAAGCCAGAACCTCTGAGAGGAAATCTTTCAGGGTTTTGGAGCAGACGCATTGATGAAGAGCACCGGCTTGTCTACATGATTGAGGATAATGCAGTGTTAATCATCTCATGCAGAGGACATTATTGATTATCCTGTTAGTATAACTGCGATTTTTCTATATTCTATAATCTGAAAGGAAACCAAATATGAGAGAAAGTATTCTAACCGTCCCGATAAGTGAAATCTTCGAGCCGAAATGCGGCTGCCCCATATGCACCATGCGCGATATCTTAGAAAAGCGCACCGTTGAATACATAATGGGCGCCGCCATGATGGAGCCGGACGTCCGCATAGAAACCAACCGCCTTGGCTTCTGCCACGAGCATTTTTCCCAGATGCTGAAGCAGAAAAACCGCCTATCCCTTGCACTCATGCTGCAAACCCACATTGAAACTGTAAATAAGGACGTTTTCTCGAAAAAGGGTCTGTTCGAGTCGGGCAAAAAGAAGCAGCAGCTGATGTCATATAAAAACAGAAGCTGCTTTGTATGCTCCAAGGTTGATTGGGCGATGGAAAGGCTGATGGTTACGGTCTTTGATATGTACGAAAATTCCAAGGAGTTCCGGGCGCTCTTCGCCGAGCAGGAATATATCTGTATGCCGCACTGCGAAATGCTGATAAACGCGGCGGCTGAAGGGCTAAACAAAAAATATCTCGGCGATTTTACAGACGCCTGCCGCACCCTTGCCGGAAATTATGCCAAAACGCTTTATGATGATGTTTCCCACTTCTGCTCGATGTTCGACTATCGCAACTCGGGCGCGGATGCCGACTGGGGCAACTCCCGCGATTCGGTGGAGAGGGCAATAAAGTTTTTGACTTCAAGATAGCGATTTTGCAGGATATCCCGCCTGAGGGCACCCCTAAAAATGCAAAGCGCACCAATCCCGAAAATAAAGGAGCATAGCCATGATATTATCCAAAACATCCCCGAAAGAAAAATACGAGGTGAGCGGCAGCAACATCATCCTTCACGAAAAGGATTTGATACTTAGCGAAACCCTCGACTGCGGTCAGGCG
>CALDFS010000002.1 GCA_937942105.1 uncultured Ruminococcus sp.
GAGGAACGCACCATCCCGAAAGAATATTGCAATACATCAATCCATTGATTATAAATGACGATTGACATACCAAACGGTATGAGTTAAAATGATTGTATACATTCTGATAATATCGGGAGGATAAATATGAAACGTTTTACAAAGTTGCTTGCAATAATCGCGGCGATAGCGGTCATTATAAGCACAATGAGCATATCTGTTTTTGCTGAGGACGCAAACGTTAAAATAGATATGTCAAAGACATATCAGACGATTGACGGCTTCGGTGCATCCTACACCTGGTACGGCGATTGGCTGACCACCAACGTAAATGCCGAGCAGGGCTACGATTGGATATTCAACGACTGTGAATTCAATATTTTAAGATTCCGCGACCTTAACCGCGTCGGCAGCGACGAGAACGACGGCGAATATCAGAACGCCCTGAACGGCTACAAGGCTTATAAGAGCTACTATGACGCCGCAGTTGCAAGGGGAATCGACCCGATAGTTCTGGTTACGAGCTGGGGACAGTATAACAGAAACCTTGGCTTCGTAGCCTTCACCGAGCTTGACGATGAGGGTCACACCTACTACACCCTTGCAAAGGATGAAAACGGCGAATATATGTATGACGAGCTGGCTGATTTCTGCGTTGAATCCATCAAGCTTTTCTTCGACGCCGGAATTCCGGTGGACTATTTCTCGATCTCGAACGAAACCGAGCTTCAGGGCTTGGGCAAGGATGAAAACGGCAACGCCAGAAGCGAGGCCGGCTTCTACTTCGGAGCGGAGGAAAACGAGTATCACTGCGCATACTGGAAGGCACACATTGCGGTGTATAACGCCTTTAAGGAAGCATTCGGCGAATGGGCGCCAAACATAACCGGCGCGGAGGTAATGGCAGACACCGCCGACCTTATCACAAAATATGTATCCCCGCTGGAGGAAAACGCCCCCGAAACCTTTGACACCATCGCGCACCACCTCTACGGCTCGGAGAACAGCCCCCGCAGCTTCAAGCAGGTTGGGGACAGGTACTATGGCAAATATACCCTTTGGCAGACGGAATACTATATGGATGAATACATCCGTCAGGCTGAAATGATGGCTAATGAGTTCTTATATGAAAATGTAAATGCATATCTTTACTGGAACGGCGTTTGGGTAGCTGATTTGGGCAACTGCCTTATCGAGATTGAAAACGATAACTCCGGAGCTATTGAAAGAAAGGGCAACCATTACATAATGATGCACTTCTCAAAGTACATAAAGCGCGGATATCAGCGGGTAGACGTTGAAAACACCTCCGGCGCGACGGTTGTGGCTTTCAAGGCTCCCGATTCGCACAGGCTGGTAATCGTTGCCGTCAACAATAAGGACAGCTACGAGGATCTGTATGTTGACATCGGCGGAGCAGCTCCGACAAGCTCCTCGGTTTATCAGACGGTGGGAAGCGAAAACCGCTTCAAGTACAAATACTGGCAGGAGGCTGGGCAGTTCAACACTGATGGCAGCAACGAGCTTCCGCCTTTAAGCGTCACCACATTTGTAATCGAGCTTCCGGCTGACCCAACCTATGTTCCACCTGTTGAGGATACTGCTGTAAACCCATTCCTTAAGCAGCCGAAGGCAGGACTTGGCATGAATACCGGTCTGCTTATCGGAATAATCGCGGGTGCAGTCGTTGTTATCGTTATCATTGTGACAGCTGTTGCTGCTTCGGGCAAAAAGAAGAAGGCTTCTGCGCAGAATAAGTAATTGATAAAAAGCTCGCTTCGCTTTGAAGCGGGCTTTTTTATACCGACACATTTTTCTCTGTAAAAAGTCTGAAAAAATATTAATCCTCTGCAATATTTCAGTGCAGTAAATTGTATTATCATATAGGAAAGCATATAATAATGGTTTTCGTCTGAAGCGAAACTCAAAGGCGGGCACAAAACCGCTGAACAATGGGCTTTAACACGATTATTCGGATGCTTTTCTAATGCCTAAGCAAATATAAAGCTTAAGATTATTAAGAACTTTATTAAGATTTGGTTACATTTTTGCAATACTATTGATTAGTCATCGATATTGTATTATAATTAAGTAGATAAAATTACTGATCTCTGTCTGAAGCGATTCCAAAAATCGGGCACAAAATCGTTGACTGATGGATTTTGCACCCGACTTTGGGGCACTTTTCGGTCTGAGATAAGTAAAGAAAGGCAGGAATTCAACGATATGGACAATATGGCAGATGAAAAAACCGCTGCCGCCATGACAGCTGCATTTGTAGCCGATATGCCGCCGCTGAAGCCTGAAGCAGAGAAGGGGAAGGATAAATCCCCGTCTCAGAAGCCGGCTATCAGCATTAAGGACCTTACAAAGATATTCGTTATCGGCAAGGAAAAGGTCCGGGCGCTGGCAGGGGTAAGCCTTGATATATATCCGAATGAAATCGTGTGCCTTTTGGGTACTTCCGGTTCCGGTAAGTCAACGCTTCTCAACATGATGGCGGGGCTTGAAAAGCCCACCAAAGGCTCGATAACGATTTTCGGCGAGAGGGTGGACAAAATGAGTGAGCGCAAGCTTGCAATGTTCCGCCAGAAGAATATGGGATTCGTTTTTCAGTCCTATAACCTTCTGCCCAACCTTACGGCGATAGATAACGTTGCCATGCCGATGATGTTCTCGGGAATAAAGAGAAAGGTTCGGAATAAGCAGGCCAAGCAGATGCTTAAAATGTGCGGGCTCGGCAAGCGCATGCGGCATAAGCCAACGCAGATGTCAGGCGGTCAGCAGCAAAGAGTCGGCATTGCGCGCGCATTCGTTGCCAAGCCGAAGATAGTCTTTGCTGACGAGCCAACCGGCAATCTTGACACCAGAACTACTATTGAGATAATGGAAATGATGGTTTCGATGGCAAGGGAGAATCATCAGACCCTTGTTATAGTAACGCATGACGTTGAAATAGCCGCATACGCCGATAAGATATATCACATTATCGACGGAGTTATCTCCTCGGTCGAGGATAACACCCATAAGCAAATGAAGGTAGGCTCGCAGGAGGCTGCGGATATCATCGCTGCGGCGGAATCGGTATAATATTTGTGCTTAATATTTTACATATAGCAAGTTAAGCTTGGAAAGGAAAATCACTATGAAAAAAATAATGTCAGTATTTATGTGCGTGATTATGGCGCTTACCCTTGCAGTGAATATGTTCGCTGCTGAAGGTGCCACAGTCACCTGGACCCGCAGAACCACCTATGCTGTGGATATAGTAAACCCGGTAGTAAGCTCGCAGCAGGTTATGGCCGGCGATACCTTCAACGTATCATTCAGACTGGATTCAAACGCATTCATCACCATGAGTGACGGAACAAATGACTATCAGGGCTATGCGTTCTGGGATAACAGCGCTAAAATGTCGGCTACCGTAAGCGGTGCAGGCTTTACACTTGCAGGCTCGCTGGCAGAGCAGGACGTTTCGGCAGGCAACAACATTATCAGCGTGCTTGCAGATAAGAACATGGAAGAGGGCAGACATCAGCTGGTTCTTACAGTTACCTGCACACCTAAGGACGGTGCAGCCGTTTCCGCATCGCAGACCTTCAATATTGACGTTGAGGCTTCAAGCGTTGAGCTTGATGAGGACCCCGAAACACCCGTTTTCACAATGACCGGCGCTTCCATACCCGAGGGCAAGGGAAAATCCGACCTTTCCACCAAGCTTTCGGTAAGCTTCAAGAACTCCGGCGAGCTTGACGTTACCGATGTTACAGCTACCATCTCTAACCTTGGCGAGCTGGTGCTCAATACATATACCGATACCGTTCAGCTTGGCGATGTTGCAAGCGGCGATACCATTAAGGCAGTATTCCCGATAAAGTTCCCGGAATACCCCTCGGCTCAGTCCACCGCTGTAGTCACACTTAATTTCAAGGACAGCCTTGGCAAGGAATACAGCGTTAATTACAACGTTTATCTTCAGGCTAAAGCAAAGGAAAAACCGCAGGTCACAGGCGAAAAGAGCCTTGAACCCAAGGTTATCGTTTCCAACTATACCGTTGACGTTGAAAAGATAGTATCCGGCGAGCAGTTTACGCTTACCTTCGTTTTAAAGAACACCAGCCACGATAAGGACGTTATGAATATGACGGTTGACGTCAATACATCCTCTTCCGGCTCT
>CALDFS010000003.1 GCA_937942105.1 uncultured Ruminococcus sp.
CGCCGCACTGTCTTGACAAAGCCCACGTCATATTATAAACTATAGTGTATACTCTATTATGTAAAAAGGAGAGGTTTACTTATGGGATATACTGCCGCTGAAAAGATACTTAAGGCACATCTTGTTGAGGGCGAATTCAAAAAGGGCTGCGAAATAGGAATAAAAATCGACCAGACCCTTACGCAGGACGCTACCGGAACAATGGCTTACATAGAATACGAGGCTATGGGCGTGCCCCGCGTAAGAACTGAAAAAAGCGTTGCCTATATAGACCACAACACCCTGCAAACAGGCTTTGAAAATGCCGACGATCACCGCTTTATCGGCTCGGTTGCAAAAAAGCGCGGAATCAGCTTTTCACGCCCAGGAAACGGTATCTGCCATCAGGTGCACCTTGAACGCTTCGGAATCCCCGGAAAGACGCTTATCGGCTCCGACTCGCACACTCCCACCGGCGGCGGCTTGGGCATGATAGCCATAGGCGCCGGCGGACTTGACGTTGCGGTTGCCATGGGCGGCGGCACATACTACATCACATATCCCAAGATAGTTAAAATAGAGCTTACAGGCAAGCTAAGCCCCTGGGTTTCCGCTAAGGACGTTATTCTGGAAGTCTTAAGAAGAATGAGTGTTAAGGGCGGAGTAGGAAAGATAATAGAATACTGCGGCGATGGCGTTAAGACCCTAAGCGTTCCCGAAAGGGCGACAATCACCAATATGGGCGCCGAGCTTGGAGCAACTACCAGCATCTTCCCCTCGGACGAGCGCACCTATGAATTCTTAAAGGCACAGAAGCGCGAGGATGTGTGGGTGGAAGTCAAAGCGGATGATGACGCCGTTTATGATGAGGAGCTTACCATAGACCTTGGCAGCTTAGAGCCGATGGTTGCCTGCCCGCACTCGCCTGACAATGTTAAAACCGTCCGCGAGCTTGCAGGAATGAAGATAGATCAGGCACTTATAGGCTCCTGCACCAACTCATCATTGCTCGATATGATGAAGGTTGCATATATCCTGAAGGGCAAGACCGCCCACCCCGACGTTTCTCTTGGAATAGCCCCCGGCTCGAAGCAGGTGCTCAACATGATATCGCGCAGCGGCGCACTTTCGGATATCATTGACGCAGGCGCGCGAATCCTTGAATCCGCCTGCGGTCCATGTATAGGAATGGGACAGTCCCCCAACTCAAAGGGCGTATCGCTTCGCACATTTAACCGCAACTTCTTAGGCAGAAGCGGCACTAAGGACGCCGGAATCTACCTTGTCTCCCCAGAAACCGCCGCGGCTTCGGCAATAACAGGCGTTCTGACCGACCCGAGGACCTTGGGCGAAATGCCGCAGTTTGACATTCCGAATGAGTTTATTATAAACGACAATATGGTAACTCTGCCGGCGGGCGATAACGAATATGAGAGCGTTGAAGTGCTCAGAGGTCCTAACATAAAGGACTATCCCAAGACCTCTCCGCTTTCGGACAGCTTAAGTGTTGAATGTTCCTTAAAGACCGGCGACAATATAACCACCGATCACATCATGCCGGCAGGTGCGAAAATTCTTCCTCTGCGCTCGAACATCCCGGAAATTTCAAAGCACTGCTTTGAGGTTGTAGACACAGAATTTCCGGAAAGGGCACTGTCTCTCGGCGAAAGCGTGATTGTAGGCGGCTCGAACTACGGTCAAGGTTCCTCACGCGAACACGCTGCACTTGCTCCTTTGTACCTTGGAATCAAGGCGGTAATAGTAAAGTCGTTTGCGCGAATCCACAAGGCTAACCTTGTTAACGCGGGAATCCTGCCGCTGACATTTGAGAACGAAGCGGATTATGACTGCGTTTCTCAGGGGGACAAGCTTGAATTATCCGCTTTAAGAGCGGCTGTAAAGGATAAGAACAGCGTTGTGATGAAAAACGCCACCAACGGCAAGGAAATTACTCTGAAAATCGAGCTTTCCGAAAGAGAGCGCGAAATAATCCTTGCCGGCGGACTTCTTGACTACACAAGGTCAAAGATATAACACCATGGGCGGTGAAAATAAAAGCTTAGAGCTTATAAAATCACTTCTTACCGAGCAGTACGGTGCGGAGCTTGCTTCAAAAATCCTTTCGGGATATTTTGCAAACCGCAAGCCGAGCCTTCGCATAAACCCGCTTAAGGGCGAACGTGAAAGCACACTTTCCGAGCTTAAAAGCGCCGGTATAGAGCTTACCCCCGCCGGATGGTATGAGGATGGCTTTGTAATCGAAAATGCCAACGAATCGGCGATACAGGCGCTTCCCACCTATGCGGAGGGGCGGGTGTATCTGCAAAGCCTTAGCTCAATGCTCCCTCCGATTCTTATGAATCCGAAAATAGGCACGGATATTCTTGATATGGCGGCGGCTCCCGGCTCGAAGACTACTCAGATAGCGGCAATCACTAAAAACAATTGCCGCATAACCGCCTGTGAGATGAATCACATCCGTGCGGAGCGGCTTCGGCACAATGTTTCGCTTCTGGGTGCAAGCGGCGTTTACGTTATGGAGACAGATTCGCGGCGGCTTGATTCCGCATTCAGCTTCGATTCTGTGCTTTTGGACGCTCCCTGTTCCGGCAGCGGAACGCTTCACTTTAATGAAGAAACTTCGCAGGAAAACTCAGGCTTCACCGAGGAGCTTATTTCAAAATGCGTCCGCTCTCAGAAGGCACTTATCGCTAAGGCAATATCGCTGTTAAAGCCGGGGCGGGAAATGATGTACTCCACCTGCTCGATTCTATCAAGAGAGAACGAGGATATTGTCAGCTGGGCACTATCCGGCGGCGGAGTGGAGATAGTCCCGCTGTGCGAGGATTGGCTTGATACGTTGCCAAGGCTGCCGGTCAGAATTGACGGAACATTATGCGTAATGCCGGATGAGCATTATGAGGGATTCTTTATTGCGAAACTAAAAAAGGTAGGAAAATCAAATCTTAAAATACAGGAAAGCAAGCCCAAGGGCAGACGCAGACATTAACATAAACTCATTTGAAAGGAATGATAAGCATGGCAAAAATAGAAATGATTACCCCCATGGTCGAGATGGATGGCGACGAGATGACAAGGGTCATCTGGCAGATGATAAAGGACCAGCTGATACTCCCCTATGTCAATCTTAAGAGCGAGTATTATGATTTAGGTCTTGTTCACCGCAACGAAACTAACGATCAGGTAACCATCGATTCGGCGGAGGCTACCAAGAAGTACGGCGTTGCAGTAAAGTGCGCGACCATCACCCCGAATGCGGCGAGAGTCGAGGAGTACAAGCTTAAAGAGATGTGGAAGTCGCCCAACGGCACTATCAGGGCGATTCTGGATGGCACAGTATTCCGCGCACCAATCATAATAAAGGGCATAACCCCATTTATTCCGACATGGACAAAGCCGATCACCATTGCAAGGCACGCCTATGGCGATATCTACAAGAACACCGAGCTGAAAGTCCCCAAAGGCTCAAAGGCCGAGCTTGTTGTTACCGATGAGAACGGCAACGAAACAAGGGCGCTTATAAACAACTTTGCAGCAAGCGACGGCATTATTCAGGGCGTTCACAATTTAGACAGCTCGATTTCCGCCTTTGCGCGCGCCTGCCTTAACTACGCTCTTGACACCAGGCAGGACATATGGTTCGCTGCGAAGGACACTATCTCAAAGGTCTACGACCACAGATTCAAGGATATCTTCGCGGAAATCTACGAAAACGAGTACAAGGAAAGGTTTGAAGCCGCCGGAATCGAATATTTCTACACGCTTATTGACGACGCTGTTGCGCGGGTAGTCAAGTCCAAGGGCGGAATGATCTGGGCTTGCAAGAACTACGACGGCGATGTTATGAGCGATATGGTTGCCACCGCTTACGGAAGCTTAGGTCTGATGACATCGGTGCTTGTCTCACCTGACGGTATTTATGAATACGAAGCCGCCCACGGAACCGTTCAGCGCCACTATTACAAGTGGCTAAAGGGTGAAAAGACCTCTACAAATCCTGTTGCCACGATATTCGCGTGGTCGGGAGCGCTGCGAAAGCGCGGAGAGCTTGACAGTATCCCAGCCCTGTGCGATTATGCCGACAAGCTTGAGAGAGCTACTATATCCACCATAGAGTCGGGTATTATGACCGGCGACATGGCGGCGCTTTCCACCATAGAAAACAAACGCACCGTTTACTCTGAGGAGTTCCTTGATGCAATTGCCACTAAGCTTGCAGAGCTTATGAACGCATAAATATTGCAAAATATCCCGCCCTGATGACATAACATCAAGGCGGGATTATTATTGGATTTGTCGTTTGTCGGCACTACTTGGTTTCCGCTTCCTCTACCATCTTCCTTGCGCTGGGTGAAGGTGCTGTCGCTGTTTCTTGTATAGTTGATAATGGTATCTACTATCGGAGCAACACGATCGCCAAGACCTTCGCCGAATATGATCTGCGTGTTGTGAGAGTGAGCTATTTCATACATGGTATCCCACATATCAAGCATTTCTTCCGTCCAGCCCTTCTTTTCCTGAAGCTGTCTGCGGTCGAAGCTGGTAACAGTGGGGTCAACGGTCTTGAATCTGTCGCACGCCGCAAGGAGCGCTACAGCCTCGGGGTGAGGTGCGCCGTTGATAAGGTTATAGCCCTTGATTTTAGAATCGATATAATACTCGCCGTCGCCATTGGGATCTCTTGGAACGGGAACTATCATAAGCTCGCCCGCTCTGATATCGCCGAAGATGGCGTCATACTCTTCCGCACTGCGGCACTCGTCGAACACATACCACGGGTCCATTGCAAAGAGCGTTTTGCCTTCCTTCATTCCGCCGCCCTCGGCTTCGTAGTTAAGAGTCCAGCCATTGGTCCACATGGGGAAGCAAAGCTCGTTCTTCATAACCTCATACAGCCAGTTGGAGGCGCGCTCGATTCTTGGGTCGTCAAGATTTGAAACAAACTTACCGGTTTCAGTGTCTAATTCAACAAGATATGTGCCGGTTGAAGAGAACAGGGCTTCCTCGGTATGCCATGCGTTGAAGGCATATCTGCCTTCCTCCGCATCGGTGTAATCCAAAGACATTTCCATCATTTTATCCCATGTCCATTCGTTGTTATAGAACAGCTCTGCGGGATCGTCGAATCCCAATTCATCCATCTGCTTGCGATTATATACTACCACGCAGTTGGCAATAACGTCTGTAATAAAGACGTAGTGCTTTCCGCCGACAGAGAAATAGGTATCCGCCATGTATTTCATTTCAGACCACAACGGGTCGCTGTAATCTATGTAATCATCAACCGGCTGGAACATGCCTTTAATTGAATAATACGGGAAATCGGTTGCCCATGCCGCATAGAAATCCGAAACATCATCCGCCAAAAGAAGGTTGGCGAGCGTTGTCCACCTTTCGCCGAAGGTGCATTCTATCCATTCGATATCACAGCCGTATTTTTCCTTGAACGTCCAGTATCCGGTCTGAAGCATTTCCTGCTCGGAATAGTTCTGAAGGTCATTGCGGTAGCCGTAGAGCCTTATAACAGTGTCCTTACAGGAAACCGTTTCAGCGTCCGGCAGGTAGATGCCTGCGGCGTTTAAAATCGCTTCGGCGTCCTCGGTCGAAAGTGTAAGCTGTATGACTTCCCTTTTGGGCTTGCCGCAGCCAACAAGAGCAATAACCAACACGAGTGTTAACAATAGTGCAAATATTCTCTTCATTTTGTTCCCTCCGCTTGTGAAATTAATATAACGCTATTAACAAAATACCATACTTTTAGTGCAAAGTCAATAATAAATTATGAATGTAAATTTATTTCAATGTAAATATTCTTAGATAATATTTACTAAAAGAATTTATTATTTTTTCTGCAAACCCCTTGACAAGTTGCTACTACTGTGGTAGTATGATATTGAGCTCATAAGACTATAGTCGTATAGAAAGGAAAATGTAAAATGGACGTCAAGCTTTTTGATTCTGAATTAAAGGTAATGGATGTTATCTGGCGAGAGGGCGATATTCCCGCCAAGCGAATCGCTCAGATTCTGGGCGAGGAGGTCGGCTGGAACGTCAACACCACCTACACTCTTATTAAAAGATGTATAGGCAAGGGAGCTGTTGAAAGAATCGAGCCAAACTTCGTCTGCCATGCGCTCATCGCGCGTGAGGAGGTTCAGGCCGCGCAGACCGACGAGCTTATAGACCGTGTTTACGGCGGCTCTGCGGATATGCTGTTTGCCTCGCTTCTGTCGCGTAAAAAGCTCTCTCCGGAACAGATAGCCAAGCTTAAAAAGCTGGTTGACGAGTTGGAGTAACTGCAATGCTCAGCTTTATCGAAATAAGCGTTTACGGCGGAATAATGATATTGGCAATTGCAATTATCAGGGCGGTGCTGAAATCAAGGCTTCCAAAGCGCGCCTTTGTTATACTCTGGCTTGCGGCGATATTGCGGCTTATTCTGCCCTTTGAGCTTCCTTTTGCCGGCAGCGTTTACACTCTTGCGGAATTATGCCGCCGGGATGAGGTTACCGAGTCCCCTGTTTTTGAGGATGCTGTAATACAGAGCGGAAACGGTATCGTCGAGTACTATTTCAACGGATACCGTCAGTACCCAAGGGTTGAAGCTGATTCCGAGCCTTTTCCCGAGGCAGGCAGTGAAATTAAACTTCCTTGGGAGAAGATAATCTACTTCACTGTTGCCATGGCTCTTGTGGGGTATTTCGGGATATCCTATATCAAAAACATTCGGAAATTCCGTTCCTCGCTGCCGCTGAGTGCTGAGGATATATCCTGCATGGCGAGAAATGTCGAAATTCCGAAAGGAATACGTATAAGGCAGTCGGACGAAATATCCGCGCCCCTTACCTACGGCGTTTTCCGCCCGGTGATACTTCTGCCCAAGATAATATTGAACGGCAAGGATTCGGAATCAAAGCAAAGACTTCTTGACTTTGCTCTTATGCACGAGCTTACCCACATCCGGCGGTTCGACCCCGCAATAAAGCTTTTGGCGGTCGCGGTGTGCTGTGTTCACTGGTTCAACCCGGCAGTCTGGCTGATGGCATGGCTGTTAAACCGTGATATCGAGCTTTCATGCGATGAAAGGGTGGTATCTGCGTTCGGCTGCGATTCGCGCGCGGACTATGCAAATGCCCTTATAAGCCTTGAAGAAAAAAGAAGCGGCGTTCCCTTTTACACCGGTTTTTGCAGAAATGCAGTACAGGAAAGGATAACTGCTATTATGAAAACTAAAAAAATAAGCGTCATATCGGCATTGGCGGCCTGCCTTGTCGTAGCATGCACGATTGGTGCTTTTGCGACTTCGGCAGAAAAGCCGGATGTTAATTCCGTGACCGAGTTAGACGTTATAGCTACAGGTACAGGCGACGGCGATTTGTCGACCTATCGCTACAGCGACGACGGCGGAAAAACCTATATGACCGAACAGGAATTTATGGATAAATACGGCTTCGACAGCCTGTGCTGGAACGATGAAATCGAGTGGTGGACATACGATGAATTCAAGGAATGGCTGGAAAACGAAAAGAAGGAGCTTCAGAAATGCCTTGGCTCATCATTCAGAACCCCCTCACGCGGCGAGGTTGTATGGACGCAGGAAGAGATTGACAGTGCCATTGCCATGTATGAGGATATGCTGGAGAACATCAAAAACGGTGCTCTTTATTCCAAGAATTTGGACGGAGATATGATTCTGTGCTCAGGCACCGCCAACGGCGAATATGACTCTGCGGTCTCCATGGCTGCCGAAAGCGGCATCGACTGGTGGACATACGACGAGCTTAAGGAATGGGTTGAAACCGAAAAGAAGGCTATGCTTGGGAAGAATCCAACCGACGAGCAGAAAAAGCGAGCGGACAGTGCATTTGCGGCTTACTATAAAGTTCTTGAAGACATAAAGAACGGCGCTCTTTATTCCAAGGATTTAGGCGGAGGATTTGTCATCTGCAAAAAGCCAGACGGCAAGAATTTGGACGTTCAGGTAATCAAAACGCTGACCGAGGATGAGATAAAAGGCGATATGATTGCAGGCAACGCCTACTATGTATATCAGTCCGAGTTCTTCCCCGAGTATGAGGCTTTGGGGCTTCGCTACAGCAAGGCAGAGAATGCCCTATATTTCGGCGGCGAAAGGGTCGGCTACTTCAAGGACGAATACAAGCCCGGGGCATATATCCGCTCGCTGATGGACAGCGGAAAAATTGGCGTTGTTTCGGTCAGGGACGGAAGCGGCAAGCTTATCTCGCTGAAAAAGACGGATATGCCGGAATTTGACGGCGAGATTTCTACAGTTGAGGGTGCCGTATCATCATCCTATGAGTCCGAACAGCTCACAAAAGATGAAGTGATAAGCACATACGGCAGCTACGGAATCAGCTTCAATGCCGAAGGCAAAATGCTCTACAACGGTCAGACGGTGCGGTATTTCTGCGACGGCGTTGAGGTAGGAGACGGTATTGCAAGCCATTATGTATATCTGAACCAATCCGGTGAGGTTGACGTTTACACCATCTGCGAGGCTACAGCCAATCCCGACGGCAGCGTTGATCCGTTCGGCAAGCTCATAGGTCTGAGAAAAGCCACCGATGAAGAATTTGAAAATCTGAAAATGCCGTATATCGTTGGCGACGGCAGCGAAATATCCGCGACAACGGTTGAGTTAAGCCCGGTAAGTGAGGTTTCAGATCGCTTTTCCAACGAAATGTCCTTATTGCAAAAAATGCAGAACGATATGGAGGAGTCTGTGGCGGCAAGCTCAAAATCCCAAGGCAAAAGCTTTGAGGAGGTCTTTAAAAAGTACTCAGGCTTGGGCATAACCTTTAAGCCTTCGGAAAACGGCAGTATAGGAGATGTCTATTACAATGGCGAGCTTGTTGACGGCTTGGTCGATAACGCTCCCAACGGCGCGGCGTTCAGCTTTAAATTTATGAACACCGGCAAAGGTGTTGCGGATGTTGTCTATAACCATAACGGCGAAATGGTCGGAATCGAAGTGAAATAGGCTTCTTAAAATACGCTCAGCTTCCGCAAACGCGGGGGCTGAGTTTTTTATTGACAGTTTCATGCTGTTACGCTATAATATAATCAAAATGGCGGAGGTGCAGCAATGGAACGAATTATCAAATCTATGCAGGCAAAATATCTCCTTCCCTCGCTTGACTTGGTCGAGGAGGTTTTTGCGAAATATAAGGGCGTACAGGAGGGCAAGGCTGTGCGCGGACTTGCCATGGAAATCAGGGCGAAGAAGTACTATATCCCAAAGCTTGAACTGATAATGGTGAACGAGCGCGATGAGATTATCGGCTACGCAATGTTCTCGCGATTTCACATAGAAGGCAGATACGAAAACGAGCTGCTTATGCTCACTCCGGTTGCGGTAAAGACGGAGCTTCAGCGGCGGCACATCTCCAAAGAATTACTGGAATATGGGTTTGAGAAAGCACGTGGGATGGGCTTTAAGGCGGTGCTTGTAGAGGGCAATCCTGCAAACTACAACCCGCGTGGATTCGAGCCAAGTTATATGCATGGCATAACGCCATGCCCGAAAATAAAGCTCCCCCGCCCCGAGTGCCTGATGATAAAGGAGCTTGTTCCCGGGGCGCTTAAAGAAATCAGGGGAGTTGTGGATTATTCGTTTTATGAATCCTTGAGCGAGGAATGAGCATAAAAATCCCTTTCACCGGGTTACGCCCTGGTGAAAGGGAACATTTATTATTAACGATTATTTGTCGATTACGGCTAACTGGTCGTTAAGCTCCTTTAAATAATACTCCAGCTTTTCGGAGTTTGCCTCTTTAAGCTGTGCCCATGTTGAAGCGTCCTGAGTGTGACCGTTATTTTCAAAAACGTCAACAACACCTGAAAGCTTGTCGCCCAAGCCGGCATCGTAAGGAACTATATAGTTTCCTGAGCAGGCAAGGTTATAGCAGGTTTCGTGCATATCAAGCATTTCCTGAGTCCATAGGTATATTTCCTTCTTCTGCTTGAGATCGATTTTTACAACAGTGGGGTCTAATATCTTGAATCTTTCACAGGCGGAGTAAAGCGCAACTCCTTCGGGATTGTCAGAGCCTGAAACTATGCAGTAGCCGGATGGATAGCACTCGGTATAATATCCGCCGTCGCCGTTAGGGTCACGCGGGGCGGGACAGAACATAAGCTCGTTCGCAGTAATATCTCCCCATACATTGGATATTTCCTCTACCGGGGCGGTAAAGGTATCTATAGTGCAGAAGTAGAAGAGCAGCTTGCCGTCTTTCATGCCTGCTCCGTTGGTGCCGTTGCGGATCGACCAGCCGTTAGCCCACCAAGGGTAAACGCATTCGTTCTTGGCAAGGTCGTAAAGCAGATTTGCGGCTCTTTCTATCCCGGGGCTGTCTATATTCGGCTCATATCGGCGGGTATCGGTGTTGTATTCTATAATCGTCTCACCGCAGGAGCGCATAAGAGAAAGCTGGAACCACCATCCGTCAAGAGCATATCTGTCCTCATCAGGGTCAGAAAAGTCCTTGCACATCTCGGCAAATACGTCCCATGTCCACTCATCATTGGCAAAAAGTGTTGCAGGGTCATCATAGCCCCACTCTTCCATGACTCTTCTGTTATAAGCGCATACATTGCCGGCGCCGTAGTCGGTGCATATGGCATAGGTTCTGCCGGCTAAAGAGTAATAATCGTATGCAAAGGGCTTTGTACCCTCCCACAGCGGGTCGTCATAGTCTATGTAATCGTCAACCGGTATGAACAGACCCTTTATCGCCCTTGTCGGAAAGGCGTTTAAAAGAAGCGGCATGAAGTCTGGCGATTCGTCAGAGAGTATCAGATTTGCAAGGTCATCAAACCTTTTGCCCCACTCGCACTCTACCCATTCGATGCTGCCGCCGTACTTCTGTTCAAACGTCCAGAAGCCGGTGTTTACTATTTCATCCTCGGCGTAGTTGTGAAAATCATCATACCATGCGAACCACTCGATCGAGGTGTTTACCCCTGCAACCTCCTCGGCATCGGGAAGGCTGATTCCTGCCGCCGCAAGTATGGCAGCCGAATCCTCAGTGGAAAGTGTAAGCTTTATGATTTCCCGCTTTTCCTTTCCGCAGCCTGCCAGCGCAAGAATCATAATCGCAGCTATAAACAGCGCTGTTATTCTTTTCATATCTATATCATTCCTTTCTTTAAGCATATTACGGCCTGCAATTCGTAAACAATCAAAAGCCATGCTATGCTGTTATAATAATATTATACTATATCCCGCCCAGCTTGTAAATAAACAATATTAACATTTTATAATGATATTGCTTCAATCTGTACGGATGCTAAAGATAAGCAGCAGCCGTAACATGAAATTATATTAAAACGACTGCGATACCCAATGCTGTTTGGATATCGCAGTCGTTAATTTAAGAAGGCGCCCCATCATTGCGGAATTTAATCCACAGCAGTGCTTTCCTTTCGCTTGCCCTTGAATCTGCCGACGGTGTTGGTTACGTTTGAAATAGATGCAAACGAACCGGGGTATTTATTCAGAATCTGCTTTAGCTTTACTATCTGGTCCTTGTTGATAACGCATACGAGCATGCTCTTGTGATCGTGGGAATAGCAGCCCTCGGCGTTTATAAGGGTTGCTGAGTGCCCAAGCTTTTCTATTATCTCGTGGGAGATTTCGTTCGGGTTATTGGTAATAACCTCGAACTTTATAGCCTCGCGGGAGCCTTTGAGCATCTTATCGCTTACGTTGCTTGAAAAGTAGGAGTAAAGTATGCACAGGATTACCGGCTCTATCTCGTAATCATAGACAAAATACGAAGCAAGTGCAACAACCGTTGTAAGTGCAAAGCTCACCCACACAAAGTTATATGCGGGGTTGAATTTATGGATGATGGCGGCAACAAGGTCGGTTCCGCCGGAGGAGCCGTTTGCCATAAACGTCGCCCCAAGAATTCCGCCGTTTAATATTCCCGCAACAAGCGGACCTAAAATCTTGCTGGTGCCGTTTTCGGTTTGATATATGAATGCGCTTAGATCCATAAAAGGCTCCTGCAAAAGAATCAGCGCGCCGGAGAAGAAGACTATATAAACAAGGGTTTTTGCGGCGAATTCCTTATCCACCAGGAAAAATACAACTATTATAAGCGGAATATTTATCAGCAGTGAAAGATATCCGGCGTTGAAGCCGAAAACATACTGAATCATGGTGGCAATACCGTTGAAGCCCGCCGGTGCGAAGCTGTTGGGAAATATGAATATGATATAGGTTACGGCGCTCAGCACAGCAAGCCCTGAAATAAGCAGGAATTCAAGAAATTTTTTCATTTTATATCGCCTTTCATGCAGACACGGACATATTTCCGAAGGATACAAGCCCGAAATCTTTTTGCATATGACTATAATATCCAAAGTATTGTAAGGATATTCCCAATCGCGGAATCCTCAATAAATATACCCCCATTGCGCCGAAATTTCAATATGTATAATAGATATATTTATACCGCTTTTCTTAATCATAGTATACAAAAACGCATAAACTGTTCTTGGTGCAAATACAACTGCATTTATTCCTGCTTGACAATCAATCAATTACTATAAAGGTTTCGGGGCAGGGTGTGCCCTTTTCATACCGGTGAAATCCCTTTTCTATGGCTTCATACACAAACATCATGGCGTTTGGCTCGTAGGGCATGGTGCGCTTCTGGTCGGGGACGCTCTT
>CALDFS010000004.1 GCA_937942105.1 uncultured Ruminococcus sp.
TTGCACCAAAGTATTCTGCGGTCTGCGCCGCCTCCTCGGCAACGGAAATATCCGCAGTTCCAGCCGTACAGACCGCAATTTTTCCGATCCGCTTCTTGTCTTTCTTTTCTATTTTTAAAGCCTTCTTTATCAAAATCTCTTATTATATAATCAAGATGAGCCTTTTCCACATTTCCGTTAATCTGAGTTAAATGGAAAAATCCCTGGTAGCCATCTGTTTTAGCAGGTATATCATCGGCAGGCAGCATAGCATTAAGCTCTGCAGCAACAAGTCCGGCATTTATCATTATGCCCTTTGCATCTCCCGGATGTACGCTCTTTCCTATTATATCAATTTTTGCTCTGGCAGCATTAAAGTTTTCATAGCTAAGCTCGCCTATAACTCCGCCGTCTACGGTGTAGGCATAGTCACAGCCAAAGAAATTAACGTCAAAATGGTCAGCCCCAGAACCTATTTCCTCGTCGGGAGTAAAGCAGATGCACACTTTTCCATGCTTGATTTCGGGGTGTTCAATAAGATATTTTACAGAAGCAAGTATCTCGACTATACCTGCCTTGTCATCGGCACCAAGCAGTGTTGTACCATCGGTTGTGATAAGGGTTTTACCTATATAATTATTAAGAGATGGAAATTCCTTCGGTGAAAGGATAATACCCTTAAGGGGAATATCTCCCCCATCATATTCTTCTATTATATTGGGGCTGATTCCGTAGCCGCTGCAGTCCGGGCTTGTATCCATATGGGAGATAAAGCCGATAGCAGGCATATTATCGGTATTAGCAGGGAGTGAGGCATAAACATAGCTGTACTTGTCAACCTTTATATCCTCAATGCCAATCTGAGATAATATTCCGGCAAGGATTTCCGCAAACAGAGACTGTGATTCGCTTGAGGGGAACTCGCTGCTTTCAGGGTTTGAGGCGGTATCCGTTTTAACAAGCTCTGTAAAAAGGTCAATTATATAGTCTTTCATAAAATAACTCCTTTGGCAAACACTGCTTAATCAGGTATTTGCTCTAACATATTTTGTAATAGTTTAACACAAATCAGGTCAAAATACTACCATGACATAAATATATATTAGGATTTTTTCCTTTTGTAGATAAAATAAAATTTTTTCAAAAAAGTTATTGACATTTGGCTAAAAATATAGTAATATATGTCTTGCCGCTAACAAAGCGGAACAATATGCAGAGGTGTCCGAGTGGTTTAAGGAGCCGGTCTTGAAAACCGGTGACTCCGCAAGGGGCCGTGGGTTCGAATCCCACCCTCTGCGTATATTTTTTTGCCTATTGTAAGTAGAGCATTTGGAGTAGTACCCAAGTGGTTGAAGGGGCTCCCCTGGAAAGGGAGTAGGTCGTGAAAGCGGCGCGAGAGTTCAAATCTCTCCTACTCCGTTCGCCGCAAAAAAACTTTGTCAAAAGATTAAAATGGTTATTGACAAAGCTAAAAAGTTGTGGTAACATACTCTTTGCTGTCACTTAAGTGATTAAGATGCAGTGAAAGAAATTTTTGAAAATCTTTAAAAGTACTTGACAAAGGCTGCGTACTATGTTAAAGTAATTAAGTTGTCGCTTAAAACGGCAACAAAAAAGGTTGAAAAAAGAAAAAAGTTCTTGACAGCAATAAAAAGTTGTGATACAATATATGAGCT
>CALDFS010000005.1 GCA_937942105.1 uncultured Ruminococcus sp.
AGTTCTTTCTGCTATTGACCTTTGGATTACCCTTGCAATCTGGCTGGTAATAGCCGGAGCGGCTGCGGGCGCATCCTATGCATGGATAGTCACACGCGGGGTTAAGCGGTTTGAAAAGCTCTGATAAGCGGCAAAAGCCCCTCCGGAAGCTCAAAATGCTTTCGGAGGGGCTATATTTATGCTTTTATTCTTCAGCTATCTCTTCGACCGGTATCATCCTGAACAGCTTGACATAATCCAAGCCATCCACCTTTGGCAGACCGTATGATATAAGCACATAGTCTTCAAGATAGTTTATAAGCGCGCGGTCGTAAAATTCCTTGGGATAGCCAACGGCTGAAAGGATGTCGCTGCTGAAATAGTATGGGTTTTCTCCTCCGCCTGAAAGAGCCTTAAAGAGGTATATTTCTTCTTCGCTCATGGCATAGTCGCACTCAACGCATTTTTTGGATGTTTTGCCGTCGTTGTGATAAAAGCTGTAGCCGCCCTCCTTAACGGTTGCTTTATCATCGAGCTTATTAATCATTTCCTCTATAAGCTCTGAAAAGTCGGTGACCGGCTCGTATGGAACAAGACCTTCCAAGAAGGTTTCGCCGTTTACCAAATCTGCATACTGGGTAATGCCATCGCAGCCCTCGCAGGCTGTTTCCTCGTCGAACGGGAATGCCTCGACGCGCTTTGCGTATTCGGCAAGCTGTTCTTCGGTGTATGCACATTCCGAGCCGGAGAACTGGAATCTTGAAATCCAGGAAAGATACTTAACGCCCTCATACGAGCTTTGCTCGGCGGTCCCGCTCCACGCCAGGCGCATTACAGTGCCTACAGGAACAGGGGTTGTATCCGCATAATCATAACGCCTTGCAGATTCTGAGAAGAATCTGCCCATAAGGTCGTAGCCCTCAAGTGTATCATAGCCGACTGCCATAAGCTGGTCATCCATGTACATTGCTATGTAGATGTTATCATCGCCGTCATCAGGGTCGTTGTCAACAAGATACAGATAAAGCTCCGAGTCGTTCACGCTTCCCACAACAACGAATTCCTTCATAACCAAAGGAAAGTAGCCAGTGCAGCTAAGGGTGTCATCGCTATAGGTCAGAATGCTGTGTCCGACACATTTAAGCTTTTTCATTCGCTCGGCTGCAAGCTTTTGTGCTTCTTCGGAATCCTTGTAATCCGAATAGTAGTCTATTAGCTCCCACAAATCCTGAGGGGTTATTCCGGCGGTCTTGTAATCCTCGGTGGTGTGCTCATAAATCCATGCCGGGCTATAGGTGATATTGCCGACGGTTACGCCGCGATCCTGGATGAACAGCGTCATTATCTGAACGTCGCTGACAAGCTTCTTGGCGCTGTCGGACGATATCGTCTTTGTCTCGGTGTCGTAAGGCTTGTCGTAGCACGGAATATTTTCCTGAATAAGTCGGCAAACGCTTTCCTCATCCGGCGCAAATACGCCGTAGAAGGATGTAATTTCGGGGTACTCATCCGGGTTTTTCGAGGTTTCATCTTCTGCCGGCTCGGTAATGTCCTCTTCTGCATCATTCTCCGCAATGTCTGCACCGTCAATTGCAGGGGTATCATCGACTGGGGTTTTTCTGCCGTCTTCACCGCAGGCGGTCAGCAAAACAACACAGGCGGCAAGCATTGCCATCAAGATCAATAGATATCTTTTATTCTTCATTTTCATCATTCCCTTCATGCAATTATATGATTTACTTCTGTTTTACAACAGTATTTATGTATATAATTGTAATACTACTAATAATACAACAATAATATAAAATAAATTGCATAAAATTATGAATTTTTTAATTTTCTTAATTTTGTACTATTATCAGCAGACAAATTATACAAAATGCCGGCTTGACGGAACTCAGTCAAGCCGGCATACGGTTTATTTCTGTTGATTATTCTTTGGCACCTGTTTCCGTTTCATCCTCCGAGTCTGTTTCCGGGCCAGCTTCGATATCCGGCTCCGGGTCTTCCTCTGGCTCGGGGTCATCCTCCGGATTCGGCATCGGAAGAATATCATTTTCAGCGCCGTCATCCTCCTGAATGGAAGCGGATGTGTCTTCCATCAGCTTGAATTTTATTTCAAACTCCTTGGTCTTGCCGTTTTCAAGGATTCTTACAACCTTTGCAGTAACCTCGTCGCCAGGGTGAAGCTTAAGAATTATCTTGTAAACATCATCAGCCGAGCGGACGGGAACGCCGTTCATTTCGGTTATAACATCGTCCACAGCAAGCGGGGTGTTTGCAATGTCGCAGTCGGGGGATATTTCGGCTATGTGCAGTCCGGCTGGCATATCATAAAGCTTTGCAAGCGAATCGGAGACTTCATAGAAGCTTATGCCTATCTTGGGTCTGCCAAGCACTCCGCCGTTTTCTATCAGCTCTTCCAATATCGGTTTTGCGGCGTCTATGGATATTGCAAAGCCGATATTATCGTATTCGTTGGCTTCAAGCTTCGACGAGGTTATTCCTATAACCTGACCCCACATATTCAAAAGCGCTCCGCCGGAATTTCCGGGGTTTATGGCAGCGTCTATCTGAATGCAGTCCATTCCGATGTTTGTTGAATTCACCTTTATGGTTCGGTTAAGCCCTGATATAATGCCGGTGGTGCAGGAATGCTCAAAGCCTGCCGGTGAACCGATGGCAACCACCTGCTCCCCGATTTTGAGCTGCGATGCATCTCCGAACTGAGCGGGGGTCAAGCCCTCGGCGGTTATTTTAACTATGGCAAGGTCCGTCTTAACGTCTGAACCGATAACCTTTGCATTGTACTCGGTGCCGTCATACAGCCGTACTATTATTGCCAGCTTGGCGTCTGCGATAACATGGGCATTGGTTATTATATAGCCGTCCGATGTCATTATTATGCCGGAGCCCTGACCGTATGCGGAGTAGATATTATCGTCAAGAAAAGCTTCTATAGTTACTATCGAAGGCGAGCAGGCTTTGGATACGCCTTCAACGGTGTATCTGCCATCAGGCTGATAGTAGCTGTCTTCAAGCTCTTCATGGGTGACAATCGGTATGGTAAAGCTTTTAAGATCGTCGTTGTCGCCGAACATATTTTTTATCCAGCCCTTGCCGAAAACAAGACGCGCCGCAGACATAAACAGCACTACGAACAGAATCGCGAACATCAAAGCAAGCTTTCCCGCAGAGAGCGAGTGGCGGCGGGTCTTTCCGACACGCTTTGGCAGATATTCAAGCGGCTCGGCTTCGTTATAGGCAAGCTCGCGCAGCTCCTCTATTATTTCCTGACGGCGGCGTTCAAGCTCCTGCCTGCGCCATTCAAGATTCAGCTTGGCTGAGGATTCATCCGGCTTGGGCGCGCTCTGCTCAGAAGCGGTATTGTCTGAGCTTTCCTGCGATTGATTCTGGGGATTTTCCGGCATATCCGGCGCCGGTGTGGGGAATATATCGTCTGTCATATCGGAATTCACTTTCTATAGTTATTATAAAAGGGTTCAGTCCTTTTTGCTGAGCAGCTTGACAGCCGCCGCAGTCGCCGCGACAACCGCGCCGACCTTAATAAGGGTTTTTGTGCTGACGGTTATATTGCCGTCCTTCGCTTCCGCCGCCCTTGCGGGACGTGTGCGTTTTCTTGCGGAGGGGCTTACGCCGTACTTGTATGCCGGAGTCTCCTCCTCGGCATAATATCTGCTGTCATATTCATATGAAAATGCCTGATTGTCCGATTCCGGAAGAGTGCTTTTCTCGTGGCTGGGCTGGAATATCCGCTTAATGGCAGCATCCTCGTCGTTATCCGGGGATTGTGCAGTTTCCGGCTCAGGCAGCGGGATTCCATCCTGTGTGGTTTCAGAGATTTTTTCATCCGCATTCTTTGAGATATCCTCAGCCGCAGGCTCTGCGATTTCTTCAGAAGCAGGTTCAAAGGCTTTATTAGCCGCAAGCTCAGGCACCTCGCCCGGAATTGCTGCTTCGCAAACAGTCCCGGATATGGCTTCAACGGCTGGCTCAGTTTCATAAACGGGCACAGTCGGCTCGGCTAAAGGCTCTGATTCCGCAGCAGCTTCTGGAATGCTTTCAGCTATAGCCTCAGCGGCATATTCAGCAGGAGCTTCCTCTGTGATGCTTTCGGCGGCCTCTGCCACAGGTTCATATACAGCTTCAGGAACTGCTTCCGCCATAGGCTCAGGTACAATTTCGGGAACCGTTTTCGCTATAGGCTCGGGCACAGGTTCGGATACCGCTTCCGGAATAGGCTCCGGAATAGGCTCTGCGGCAATTTCCGGGGCGGCTGTAGCCGCAGGCTCCGAAGCTGCTTCTGCCATTGGTGCGGCTTCGCTGTAGGCCTGCACCGGCTGCTCCACATGGGCAGGCTCATCGGCAGCTTGCGATGTATTCACCGGCAGAGGCTCATTTTCGGCGGGCTTGGGCGCTTCGGCGATAGCGGCTTTTTTTGCCGCTTCCTCCATGGCTTTTATCATTTCTTCCTGCTTTTTGGTAAGGGGGAAGTCTTCGTCAAAGAAATCTAACATAAACGTTCTCCTTTTTATCACTTCAAACCGTCGGTGTTTACTTCAAATTTATAGCCAACGCTCCACACCGTTCGCAGACACCACTGGTCGGAAACGCCGTCCAGCTTTTCGCGCAGGCGCTTTATGTGAACGTCAATAGTCCTTGAACCGCCATAGTATTCAAAGCCCCATACCTCGTCCAGAAGCTGGTCGCGGTTGAAAACTGTGTTTGGGTGGGATGCAAGATGATACAAAAGCTCCAGCTCCTTGGGCGGGGCGTCTACCACCTTGCCCTTTACCGTAAGCTCGTATCTTGTCATGTTGATATCCAAGCCGTCGAAATGTACTTCCTTGCTGTCACCATCAGGATTTGAAAGGCTGGTTCTGCGCAGAACGGCTTTTATCCGGGCAATGACCTCCTTAACGTCGAACGGTTTGACGATATAATCGTCCGCCCCAAGCTCAAGCCCTAAAACCTTATCAAACACCTCCGACTTTGAGGTTATATATATCAGCGGAGTGTCGGATTTTTTGCGGATCTCCCGGCAGATCTGCCAGCCGTCTATTCCCGGAAGCAGAACATCCAGAAGAACTATATCCGGCTTCAGGGCGGAAAACTTAACCAAGCCCTCCTCGCCGTCGTTGGATATGATAACATTATACCCGTCCTTTTCAAGACACATTCGCAGAAGCTCGCAGATATTTCTGTCGCTGTCGATAATCAGAACCTTTCCGTTCACCGCTTTGTCTCCTCTCTCAAAAGATAAATACTTAATAACATTATAGACTATCTGCGTCGATTTTGCAAGCATTATTTCGCTTTTTTTGCAAAAGGGTTAATAAAATGTTAAACGGATTGGAAACGTTCACTATTTTGAAATAGTATTTTTGAAAAACGGCGGAAAAATTCCCGATTCGCGAAAATTTATTGTGCAGTTCGACGAAAATTCGGAATAATGACAATTATTGCTTGATTTTTTTATAAATCATGCTACAATGTATTTAGCACTTGAAGCATAAGAGTGCTAAAAACAGTTTACAATTTATCTACTATAAAAGGAGGAACTTTTTTATGACACTCAAACCGTTGTTTGATCGTGTAGTACTGAAGATGACCGAAGCCGAGGAAACCACCAAGGGCGGCATAATACTCACCGGCTCCGCAAAGGAGAAGCCCCAGCTCGCCGAGGTAATAGCTGTAGGTGACGGCAGCCCGCGTGACGGCAAGACAACCGCAATGAAGGTTAAGCCGGGCGATAAGGTGCTTATGTCCAAGTATTCCGGAACCGAGGTTAAGGTTGACGGAGAAGAGTATATCATCGTCAGCATGGGCGACATTCTGGCTGTCGCTGAATAAGATAAGGAGTGATTTAATATGGCAAAGGAAATTCTTTACGGCGAGGATGCAAGAAAGGCTTTGCAGGCCGGTATTGACAAGCTCGCCAACACTGTTAAAATAACCCTTGGTCCCAAGGGCAGAAACGTTGTTTTAGACAGAACCTACGGTATCCCGCTCATCACTAACGACGGTGTTACCATAGCAAAGGAAATCGAATTAGAGGATACCTTCGAGAATATGGGCGCTCAGCTTATAAGAGAGGTTGCCACCAAGACCAACGACGCCGCCGGTGACGGTACAACCACCGCCACCCTGTTGGCTCAGGCTTTAGTCCGCGAGGGTATGAGAAATATCGCCGCAGGTGCAAACCCCATGATTCTTAAAAAGGGCATAAAGAAGGCTGTTGACGCCGCTTCCGCCGCAGTTCTGGCTAATTCCAAGGCTGTTTCCGGCAGCGCCGATATCGAGCGTGTTGCTACCGTATCTTCGGGAGACGAGAACGTCGGCAAGCTCATAGCCGAGGCTATGGAAAAGGTAACCTCTGACGGCGTTATAACCATTGAGGAATCCAAGACCGCCGAGACTTATTCCGAGGTAGTTGAGGGTATGCAGTTCGACCGCGGCTATATCACCCCCTATATGGTAACAGATACCGACAAGATGGAAGCTGTTCTGGACGATGCATATATCCTTGTAACCGACAAGAAGATATCCAACATTCAGGAAATCCTTCCTCTGCTCGAAGATATAGTCAAGTCCGGCAAGAAGCTTCTTATAATTGCTGAGGATCTGGAGGGCGAGGCTCTTTCCACCATCCTTATCAACAAGCTGCGCGGAACCTTCACCTGCGTTGCCGTCAAGGCTCCCGGCTTCGGTGACAGAAGAAAGGAAATGCTCCGCGATATCGCAACCCTCACCGGAACAGACGTTATCAGCGAGGAGCTTGGCTTCGAGCTTAAGGATACCACCGTTGCAGACCTCGGTCGTGCAAGACAGGTCGTTGTAACAAAGGAGAATACTATTATAGTAGACGGTGCCGGCGATCCTGCGGATATCAAGGCAAGAGTTCAGCAGATAAGAACCGAAATCGAAAACACCACCTCTGACTATGACAGAGAAAAGCTTCAGGAAAGACTTGCCAAGCTTGCAGGCGGCGTTGCCGTTCTTAAAGTCGGCGCGGCCACCGAGGCTGAGATGAAGGAAAAGAAGCTCAGAGTTGAGGACGCTCTTTCCGCAACCAAGGCTGCTGTTGAGGAAGGAATTGTAGCAGGCGGCGGAACAGCTCTTATCAACGCTATCCCCGCTGTTGAGAAGATCATCCCCACTCTTGAAGGCGACGAAAAGACCGGCGCCAAGATAGTTCTGAAAGCTCTTGAAGAGCCTGTAAGACAGATTGCCGCAAATGCAGGTCTTGACGGCAGCGTAATCATCGACAAGATCAGACGTGCAAGAAAGGTCGGCTACGGCTTCGACGCTTACAAGGAAGAGTATGTTGATATGATTTCCGCCGGAATAGTAGACCCCACCAAGGTAACACGCTCTGCGCTGATGAATGCGGCATCCTGCGCCGCAATGGTTCTTACCACCGAAAGCCTTGTAGGCAACAAGAAGGAAGATAATCCTCCTGCACCCGGAGCAGGTGCCGGTGCTGCCGGAATGGGCGGAATGTATTGATAAATAATTATTGCTGAATTGATATATCTAATACTAATTCTACGTAAAAGTGTAACTACAGAATCGCCACAAGACCGCTAGGCGATGGGTTTCGCGGCGATTCAATGACTTTGCATGGTCGCAACCATGCAAAGTCTGGACACATTTTTAACGTAGAATAAGTATAAGCGCCGGCTTAGCTTTAAGTCGGCGCTTAGTTTTTTAAGTTATGGGCTAATTCATGGCAAAATGCTGATTTGTTTGTAATATACTCCAAATAAGTACTTAAATTATTGTGCAATATGCCTATTTTGAGCATGCCGCTTCACTTAATTAAAGGTTGATGTGTACAAAATAGCAACTAAGTTTTGTCTATTGTGCTAATAGAAAAGAACTGATATTAATGTTATAATAACAGTACCAGTACCGTCTTTGAAAAACTGGAACATAACAAC
>CALDFS010000006.1 GCA_937942105.1 uncultured Ruminococcus sp.
GCGCAGGCTGTTGTAGACGTTTACGGTGCGGGCAGCTACCGAAAGCTTGTCATAGGCATATTCTATAAGCTCCTTCTGGTTGAGCGCAGCTGTATCCTTGGGAAGAATGTCAGAATATATCTGAGCGGCGGTGGGGATGAGCATGATATGAACATTCCCCATCACCTCGGAAAATCCCCGTATGGCTTCCAAGGATTCATCAAGCGAGCTTAGCTCTATCGGATCTACGATTTCAAGCATCCTGTCCTTGGCGATGTAAACGCCGTTCACCAGGCGGCGGCCCTGCAAAAGCTCCAGCCCGGTGTGCAGGGATATCCAGTTTTTGCGCATGGGAAAGCTGTCGTCTAAGTACTCTGACAGTCTGCGGGTATAGTCCCCCGAAAAGTAAGCATCCGCCGAAAGCTTGGGCGCCTTGGCAAGATAGCGGTTTTCAAGCTCGGAATATTCCTTCTTGGGAAGTATGAACGATACTATTGCTATCACCGCTATTATCGCGAAGAAAACGGCGGCGTTTATTATTTCACAAATCTTTTTCATAATCAGAAGTTAAAGTAAAGGAATGGGTTGTAGGTTGAATTGACTAAGTATGCGGTCGAGGCTATCAGCAAAGCGGCGGTTATCACAGGCTTTAGCACCAATATAACCTTGGAATCCTGCCCGCCGATGCGATTGATATAATTCTTTGCAGCTCCCGAAGAGAAGAATATGCATATGGCCAGACTTACAGCTGCCTGTGTAAGGAGCGACCATGAAGCGCCCGAAGCAAAGCTTCCGCCCGCGCCGAACATTGCTCCTATAAAGCTGAACGCAGAGCCTACGGTGTCGGTATCGAATAGCACCCAGCCCAGCACCACGGCGAGCATTGTATACAGCCACGAAAGCGCTGAGGGAAGCTTTTCAAGGAGTCTCCCCATCCCCATATGCTCGGCGATGATGAGAAGTCCGAACCACGCTCCCCATAGCACAAAGTTCATGCTTGCGCCGTGCCACAAGCCCGTAAGAAGCCAGACTATTGCTAAATTGCGCACCGTCTTCCACCTGCCCTTGCGGCTGCCGCCCAGCGGGATATAAACGTAATCGCGGAACCACGAGCCTAAGGTTATATGCCATCTGCGCCAGAACTGCGATACGCTCTTTGAAATATACGGCAGATCAAAGTTTTTGGGATATGTAAAGCCGAGCATCCTGCCCAAGCCTATTGCCATATCGGAATACCCCGAAAAGTCAAAGTATATCTGGAAGGTAAAGGCGATTATGCCCAGCCACGCCGTCAGGGCAGGAAGGGTGGAATAGTCCATCTCCTTAACTTGTGACCAGAATATGCCAATATTATTTGCCAGAAGCACCTTTTTGGCAAGCCCCACAACGAAAATGCTCACTCCGTCGGACATATCCGATATGCTCACCCTGCGTTCTTCAAGCTCGGCGGCTATATCCTGATACTTCACAATCGGACCGGCAACTATCTGCGGGAAGCAGGTGACATATGCCGCGAAGTTTATAAAGCTGCGCTGAACGCTTATCTTCCGGCGGTAAAGGTCTATCGTGTAGGACATGCTTTGGAAGGTGAAGAAGGATATGCCTATCGGCAGGGGCAGGTTGGGCGATGGAATCGCAGTCCTGAAAACGCTGTTGAAGGTATCCACCGCGAAGGAGCTGTATTTGAAGGTGAACAGCAGCCCTAAATTTATCACTACAGATGAAATCAGGCAGGCTCTGCGCTTACGCTCATCCTCGGTTTTAGACATGAGCAGCCCTGCGGTATAGTCAACTGCGGTGGATATGACCA
>CALDFS010000007.1 GCA_937942105.1 uncultured Ruminococcus sp.
ATACCACAACTTATTAGAAAAAGCCAGCATGAAGCTGGCTTTTTCGACAGGCTGACTGCAAGAATCAATTTCTTGCAGTTATTTTTATTTTATTTATTACAAACAGTAATATTATTCTTCGCTGTCCCCAGCCTCGGAATCCTCATCATCCGATTCGGCATCATCCGTGATGACCTCTGCTGCCTCTTCCTTGGCTTCCTCTTCGGCAATGGCCTTAAGCTCATCCTCAGAGAGCTGCTCGACCTCTTCAATTTCAGCATCTTCGTCATGTGCGGCTGTTGTGAAGGCGGCAACCAATCTATCTGGAGCGTTCTTTGTCTTCATAATGGTAACTCCGCCGGAGTATCTGCCCATCATGCTGATATCGGATGCTCTTACCCTGATGATAATACCATCATTCGAGATAAGGATAACATCCTCATCATCCTTTACAACTCTTATTCCGCAGACTCTGCCCTTCTGCTCATTTACCTTATAGTTAAGCATGCCGAAGCCGCCTCTGTGCTGTGAGCGGTAGCTTTCAAGGCTTACTCTTCTGCCATAGCCCTTATCGGTTACGGTCAGTACGCTTGCTCCCTCGCTCACCGTCTGCAAGGAAACAACCTCATCGTCGCCCCTCAGCTTGATAGCCTTAACTCCGTGTGCCGAGCGAGACATCGCTCTGAGCTGGTTTTCATCAAACCGTATAATCATGCCGTTCTTAGTGGCAACCATAAGCTCGCTTGAACCGTTGGTCATAAGAACGCCCCTGATTTCGTCGCCCTCGTCAAGACCTATGGCAATCAGTCCCGCTTTTCTTACGTTCTGATACTTGGAAAGGTGGGTTCTCTTTATCTTGCCGTTCTTTGTAACCATGGTTACATACTTATCATCCGAAAAGTCCTCGCAGTGAATCATTGCGGCAATCTTATCCTCGCCCGGTGTTAGCGGCAGAATGTTTACAATGTTATTTCCCCTTGAAGCCTTGGAGCCTTCAGCCAGCTCGAAGCATTTCAGCTTAAACATTATGCCCTTGTCGGTTATGAACAGGATATTGTCGTGGGTGGAGCATACAAGCATTTCGGAAACAAAGTCCTCCTCGCGCTGCTTCATGCCGTTAACCCCTCTGCCGCCGCGCTTCTGAACGGCATATTCAGAAGAGCTTGTTCGCTTTATGTAGCCGTTGTTTGTAAGGGCTACAACATTTGTATCCTCGGGGATAAGGTCTTCGATATCGACCTCGCCGCTGATAGACTGGATCTCGGTGCGGCGCTCGTCGTTGAATTTATCCTTGATTTCTTCTATTTCCTTTATGATGACCTCTAAAACTCTTTCGTGTCTGTTTAAGATGTCTTCAAGGTCTTTTATCTTAGCTTCCAAAGCGTCCAGCTCGTCAAAAATCTTCTGTCGCTCTAAACCTGTCAGCTGGATAAGGCGCATATTCGAGATATATTCCGCCTGAATCTCGCTGATGCTGAATCTTTCAATCAGAGCCGCCTTAGCTTCGGCGGGTGTTTTTGATGAGCGGATTATTTTTATAACCTCATCGATAAAGTCAAGAGCTATAACAAGACCCTGCAAAATATGCTCGCGCTCTCTTGCCTTTTTAAGGTCAAACTTGGTGCGGCGGGTTACAACCTCTACCTGGAAGTCAAGGTATTCCTCCAGAATCTGCTTTAAGGTGAGCACCTTGGGCACGCCGTTTACAAGTGCAAGCATTATAACGCCGACAGTGTCCTGCAACTGAGTATAGCTGAAAAGCTTATTCAGAATTATCTGGGGGTTAGCGTCCTTTTTAAGCTCTATAACTATGCGCATGCCGCTGCGGTCGGATTCATCGCGCAGGGCGTGTATACCGTCCAGCCTTTTGTCCTTTACCAGCTGGGAGATGGATTCGAGCAGCCTTGCCTTGTTCACCATGTATGGGATTTCGGTGACTATTATGGCGTTTCTGCCGTCGATCTCTTCAATATTCGTCTTTGAGCGAAGGGTTATCTTTGCTCTGCCGGTGGCGTATGCTGCCCTTATGCCTGCCCTGCCCATGATGATACCGCCGGTAGGGAAGTCGGGTCCCTTTATCTTTTCCATCAGCTCATCAAGCGTGCAGTCGGGGTTTTCGGCAACAAGCTTAACACCCTCTATAACCTCGCCCAAATTGTGCGGCGGTATGTTTGTTGCCATACCTACAGCTATACCAACCGAACCGTTTACCAAAACGTTCGGGAAGCGTGAGGGAAGAACAACAGGCTCCTTCAATCTGTCATCAAAGTTGGTAGTGAATTCAACCGTATCCTTATCGATATCGGTGAGCATATTCAGCGCCATCTTAGCCATTCTTGATTCGGTATAACGGTAAGCCGCCGGAGGGTCGCCGTCAATCGAGCCGAAGTTTCCGTGACCGTCAACAAGCGGGTATCTTAAAGAAAAGCTCTGCGCAAGTCTTACAAGTGCATCGTAAACCGAGGAGTCGCCATGGGGGTGATATCTACCCAAGCAGTCGCCGACGGTTGTCGCGCACTTAAGATACTTTTTATCGGGGGTCAGACCGTCTTCATACATTGTATAAAGAATACGTCTGTGAACGGGCTTTAAACCGTCCCTTACATCAGGCAGTGCGCGTTGAATTATTACCGACATTGAATATGCTAAGAAGGACGATCTCATTTCGTCATTAAGCTCTGTCAGTTTTACTTTTTTATCCTGTGCGAACAAATATAATCACGCTCTTTCGTTTATTTTTTGCTGATTTTTTCTATCAATTCCGAAACCGCCCTGCTGTCGGCTTCGCTCAATGAAGCTTTCGGAATAACGCAGAAGGTATCCTTTGAGTACAGACCGAAATATTTTTCTCTGTCATAAGCTCTAAGGCTCTTTTCTGCAAGGGATGTAACATCCGCTTCTGCTTCCTGATGTATTCCCTCAACGCTGTATTTATCGTCATATATCTTAAAGATATACTTCCTGCCGTCGATATCGTCAAGGGTGGCTTCAACGCTTTTTATCTGCCTTATCGGCGTTATGAATGACATTGCTATCATGAATACCGATATTGCAAGGCATATCCAGCCAACACCGTAATCCGGCTGAATCACTACCTGCTGAATGAACAGAAGCGATAAAATTCCGAATATAACGCAGTCGATAATAATTCTCTTTTTAGAGATGAGCTTTACATATTCGCGGTATCCCGCAAGCCAGCACTCGCGGTCGCCGATAAATTCAAGGGTATATTTTTCGTCCATAATTCTAATCCTTTAGAAGTCAAGATTGCTCGCAAACCTTGCGTTCTTCTCAATAAACTCTCTTCTGGGATTTACTTTGTCGCCCATGAGTATGGAGAAGGTTTCGTCCGCCTTGACGGCATCGTCAAGAGTGATTTTGACTATGGTTCTGGTTTCGGGGTCCATGGTGGTTTCCCAAAGCTGCTCGGGGTCCATCTCACCAAGACCCTTATACCGCTGAACATCGGGCTTGGATTTACCATCGTTGGTGGTCAGCTCGGCGATGTAAGCATCCCTCTCCTCATCCGAGAAGGCGTATCTTACCTGCTTGCCCTTGGCAACCTTGAAAAGCGGCGGCTGGGCAATATAAACATGTCCGCCGTCGATAAGCGGGCGCATGAAGCGGAAGAAGAAGGTTAAAAGCAGTGTTCTTATATGGCATCCGTCAACATCGGCATCCGCCATGATTATAACCTTGCCATAGCGAAGCTTGGAAATGTCGAAGTCCTCACCAATTGATGTGCCTAAAGCAGTTACGACCGGGGTAAGCTTTTCGTTGCCGTAAACCTTATCAATTCGCGCCTTTTCAACGTTGAGCATCTTTCCCCAAAGGGGCAGTATCGCCTGATACTTTCTTTCTCTGCCCTCCTTGGCGGAGCCGCCCGCCGAATCTCCCTCGACTATAAATATCTCGGTCTGCGCAGGGTCTCTTTCCTGGCAGTCGGCAAGCTTGCCGGGGAGGTTGGCAGAATCTAAGGCGGATTTGCGCCTTGTCAAGTCGCGCGCGCGCTTTGCAGCCTCACGCGCCTTCTGAGCCTGCATCGATTTTTCAAAGATGGATTTAGCAACCGCCGGATTCTCTTCTAAATAGTTCATCAGCTTCTCATAAACCATAGCCTCAATGAACGGTCTGACCTCGGGGTTTCCGAGCCTTCCTTTGGTCTGTCCCTCAAATTCGCAGTTGGTTAGCTTTACCGATACTATAGCCGTCAAACCCTCGCGCACATCGTCGCCCAAAAGCTTTTCTTCCTTTTTTAGAAGGTTGAACTTCTTGCCGTAGTCGTTTATGACTTTGGTAAGAGCGTTTTTAAAGCCGGTTTCATGAGTACCGCCGTCGGGTGTGTGAACGTTGTTTGCAAATGAAAGGATAAGCTCGTTATAAGAATCGTTGTACTGCATTGCAACTTCCGCAGTGTAATCATCCTTCATGCCGGAAACATATATTACTTCCGGGCTTAATACTTCAAGTCCACGGGTGTTGTGAATGTGGGTAACAAACTCTCTGATACCGCCCTGATAGCACAAATCTACCTCGTTATCAAGCTCGCCACGCCTGTCGGTGAAGACGATTCTGACACCTGCATTCAAAAATGCCTGCTCGCGGAGCATGGTAAGAAGTGTATCGTAGTCATATTCTGTGGTCTGCTCAAAAATCTGAGGGTCTGCCTTGAACATTACAACAGTACCGGTCTTGTCGGTTTCGCCGACGATTTTAAGCTCCTCCGAGTAGTGACCTCTGTCAAAGTGCTGGAAGTGGATGTGCTTGCCGTCATAAATGGTAAGTTCAAGCCACTCCGAAAGTGCGTTTACGACCGACGCGCCAACACCGTGCAATCCGCCCGCAACCTTGTATCCGCCGCCGCCGAATTTGCCGCCCGCGTGAAGGATGGTGTAAACAACGGTAGCCGCACTTATGCCCTCTTTCGGGTGGATGCCGGTTGGAATTCCTCGTCCGTCATCAGTGACTTTTACTATGTCGCCCTTTAAAAGCTCAACGTCGATGCGCTTGCAGTAGCCTGCCAAGGCCTCGTCGATAGAGTTGGTGACTATTTCGTAAACAAGATGGTGCAAGCCTTTAGGACCGGTAGAACCGATGTACATACCGGGGCGTTTTCTTACAGCTTCAAGCCCTTCTAAGACCTGAATTTCACTTGCATCATAATTGTTGTCCTTGTCAACCGCCGTTGCGTTGACGTCAATTTCGTTGTAGTTATCCAAATTATAACCGCCTTTCAAATCTATCTGATATATCTAATCTATCTTTAAAAGACAAAAAATCAAAAGCTTTAGAGCCGGCCTTTCTCGAAAGGCTGGCAGGGTCTTGGGGCGGCGCCCCAAGTCGCGCTCCGCAGAGCGCGAAATCCCCAGCGTAAGCAAGCGCAGGATGGGAGGTAAAACAGTCCAGTGGACTGTTTTACCGTGGGAGACGGTAGGCGAAGCCTAACGATTCCCTCAGCCGGGGGCTCCCGATGGACGCGCAAGCGTCCATGACTGCACAAATTAATAGCTCACATTAACCTAAGATATATAAACATAACCATAGCTCTATATCTTAAAGACATCTCACCCCAACATCTCAAACCTCTTCTTCAGCGTCCCCGCCGAAATAGAAGATATATAAACCCTCTCGCTCAAATCCTCATCCAGAGTAATAACAAAGCTCTTAGGCATATCATATGAGCAGGTCACCACCCACCCCGACTTACCGGCATTCGCAAGGTAATCCCTTGTTATCTTTGAAGTAGAGGAATTTTCAATGTCAAGTATAGCTATAACGTTTTTTTTGAAAACCGAAACATTGTTTCCTAAATGTAAAAACATAATTCAACTTATCCTGCCGTTTTTGACTTCGTATATCAAGCCTTTTGTTTTCATTATAGGCTCGCAGCAGGTTATAAAAATCTGCGCGTTGTTTATCTGGCTCAAAACAAAATCCTTTCTGTACCTGTCAAGCTCTGAAAGAACATCATCCAGAAGGATTACCGGCATTTCACCGGTTTCATTCATCAATGCCCTTGCCTGACCTAACTTCATGCACAGCGCGCAGGAACGGTTCTGACCCTGAGAACCGAAATCCCGAACAGAAATCCCGTTTATCTTTACCGCAATATCATCCCTGTGCACACCGATTTGCGTGTAGCCGAAACGGATATCATCATCCCTTGTTGAAACAAGTTTTTTGTAATACTCTTCAGACATACTGCCCTTATAATCTGTTCTGCCGTTAAGACAGTCGTATACTGTGGATATATAGCTAAGCTCCAATCTTTCCTGCTGCCGCGAAATGTCATTGTAAAGCTCAGCTGAATTTGTCATAAGTATATCTGTGTAGGTATTTCTCATCATCGAGATATATGCACCCTGCCGGGCAAGCTGAATATCCCATACATCAAGCTCGGCGCTTCCGGAATTTCCTAAAAAGATGTTTTTTAAGACGGCGTTTCTCTGCTCCAAAATCTTTTCATACTTGTTTATAACACCGCGATAGGCGGGCTTTATCTGAGATACGCAAAGGTCGATATAGTTCCGCCGAGCTTCGGGCGAACCCTTGGTAAGCTCCAAATCCTCCGGCGTGAATATCACCGGCAGAAGCCTGCCTATAAGCTCGGAATTTGATTTAAGCTTTACTCCGTTTAAAAGTATCTTCTTTTCCCTTTGATTTTTTGAAAGAGTCAGCGATACAGTTTCGGTGCGGAAGGAGTTTTCATATTCTATGGTTATTTCCGCCCTGTCCTTATCAAATCCGATAAAGTCCCTTTCCCTTGCCGCACGGAAGCTTTTTTCGCCCGAGCATAGCCATACAGCTTCCAAAAGATTGGTCTTTCCCTGGGCATTTTCACCGCAGAGAATGTTTATTTCCGGGCAGGGGCTGAGCGTTACGCCCTCTAAATTGCGAAAGCCGTCAGCCGATATTTTAGTTATCTTCATCAGCAAACTTCAAGCCGAAGATCAACTTCGTCTATATCCACAAAGTCGCCCTTGTAGACCTTCTTTCCTCGCATCAGGCAGACCTCGCCGTTGTATTTGATTCTTCCTTCAAGTATGATATCCTTTGCAATTCCGCCGGTTTCGGTAAGCCCCGCGAATTTCAAAAGGGAATCAAGCTTGATAAAATCCCCGCGAATTTTGATTTTCTGAGTTTCCATATAAACTCCTTTATTTTTTCAACGTTTATAACTTGATTGTGTTGAAAATCAATCGTTCCTGATTCTTAAAACGCAAACGATATAGGTATATCCGGTTCCGTTCACGGGAATTATTTTCAGCGGAAGGTTTCCGCCGTTCATCATCAGCTTAACCTTATCGTCCGAAATAACCTTCAATGAATCTAGAAGGAATTTGCAGTTGAAGCCGACTTCTATTTTAGGACCTGCAATGTCCGCTTCTATTTCATCGTTTATTTTACCTATCTGAGAGCGGCAGGAAATTTTTACTGTGCCGTTGTCAAAAAGACATCTTACCGGGCTTTTTACCTTTTCGTTTATTACAAGCGATACTCTTTCCAAGCAGTTTACAATTTCTCTCTTGTCAATAATGACCTCGGTCGCGCTATTCTGAGGGATAGAGCCTCGGTAGTTATGGAATTCGCCCTCCAACAGTCTTGAAAATACCGTATATCCCGAGATTTCGAAAACAACCTGCTTTTTGGAAACCATAATATCGCAGGTAATATCATCATCATCCTTTAAAAGCTTGGAGACTTCGTTCAAGGTTTTTGCGGGGACAACGAATTTAATGTTATTGTCCGACTTGACGGCTTCAGTTCTGACTGCAAGCCTGTAACCGTCCATTGCAACGACGTTAAGCTCGTTATTGTCAATCTCAAAAAGCTCACCTTTAAGTATCGGTCTGAAATCATTCTGAGATACAGCAAAGATGGTCTTATTTATCATGTCCTTTAAGACGGACTGAGAAATGGTAAGGCTTGATTCCTTTGAAAAATCGGGGATGGCAGGGTACTCCGAGGCGTCTATAACGGCGATTGAATATTCGGTGTTTCCGCCGGATATCGTCATGGTAAGGTTATCGTCAACATCTATATTGATTTCGTCCGTCGGCATCTTCTTGATGATTTCAGAAAACAGCCTTGAATTTACAACAAGCTCGGCACAGTCTGAAGAGGTGACGTCTATAGTTGTCTGAATTCCTATTTCAAGGTTATAGCCTGTTAAGCTTAGTGTTTCGGAATTTAAGGAAAGCTTTATTCCCTCCAGCGAAGGAATTGAGGATTTTTCAGCGGCAGCCTTTGAAACATTAGTGAGTGCTTCATAAAGGCTCTGTCTGTTGCATATAAGTTTCATGTTGAAATCTCCTTTTCTGAACTATGGGTTTTTCCTGATTTATAAATGAAATAAATATATTTTTTATAGTTTTAGTAGTAGGGGGCGTTGATTTGTTGAAACCGCCTGCCTGTCCTTTATTTTTGCGAGTTTTTTAATCAACAGATTTTCAAATCAAATTTCATTGATTGTTGAAATGTGATTTTTAAGTTGATAATGTTGAAAAATGTTGGTTGAATATTGATTTTCGGTTGAAAGCTAATGAAAATGTTTAAAACTCTGTTGAAATGTCTAAAACTTCGCTTAAAATCTTATTTAAAAGTTATCAACGCTCAGTCGAAAACCTTCAGGTTCTTTATAATATCCTCAATGGTTTCCTTTAAATCTGAGTTGGTGTTCATAGCCTCCTGAATATCCGAGTAGGATATCGATATGGTGGAGTGGTTGCGGTTTAATTCCTTGGCAATGTCGTTGAAAGCCATGCCCTTTACTTCCCTGATAACATACACCGCGACCTTTCTTGCCTGGGATATCTGTGCATTCCTCTTTGTGGATTTTATATCCTCCGCCGCAACGTTGAAGGCGTTTCCAACATCGTTAAGAATCCTATCCACCGTTATTTCACTGGGCTGGGAATCGATAAGGGTTTCTTTTATAACTCTCTGAGCCATTGAAAGTGAAGGGTTTTCGTTTGAAAACATGGTAAGCCCCTTCATCTTATTTACCGCGCCCTCCAACTGACGGATGTTTTTCTTTATCCTTTCACTTATGATCCTTGCAACATTATCCGGCAGGTTCAGATCCAAAAGCTCCGCCTTGCGCTTTACTATTGCCATTCTTGTTTCAAAGTCGGGCGACTGAACGTCCGCCTGCACGCCAAGAGTAAATCTTGTCTTTATCCTATCTTCCAGCTGGCGGATTCTGTTCGGGGATATATCCGAAGTCAGAACTATCTGTTTTCCGGCGTTGTAAAGCTCATTGAAGGTGTGGAAGAATTCCTCCTGCGTCATTTCCTTGCCGGCTATGAACTGAATGTCATCTACAAGCAAAAAATCGCAGTTGCGGTATTTATCGTGAAATTCTGTTGTGTTCTGCTCAGATACTGCTCTTACCAGCTCGTTGGTGAAATTTTCACCCGTGGTATAGATGACGTTTAGGTTGGGATGATTTTTTCTTACCTCATTTTCAATCGCTTTTAAAAGGTGGGTCTTGCCCAAGCCGGAATCGCCATAGATGAACAGGGGATTGAACATGGATTTATGCAGCTGGCTGTTTACGTTGTTCTTTCCGCTGACGGCTATGCAGTAGGCATATGCAAGCTCGTTTGATTTGCCCTTTATGAAGTTTTCAAAGGTAAGGTCATAGTCGCTTCTGCGGTGACTGTTTATCAAATCGTCCATCCGCTTTTCTATTTCGGTGAAGCCGTTGGAAGGCTCCTGAGCCGGGGCATCCTTAACGGTAAAAATAACCTCAACCGGGAAGCCCAGAACCTGTTCAAAGGCGTTTGCAAAAACGCTTCCGTATATCTCACTGGTGGTTCTGCGCATAAAATCGTTTGGGGCAATAAGTGTTACCTTTGTGCCTTCAAGCTTGCCCGGCTCGCAGCATTTAATCCATCTGTTATAGCCGATTTCGCTGACCTTTGGGTCAAGCCGGCAGAGGCGCAGAACGTTTTCGTAAAGCTCGTTGAATGAATCCATATAAATTTTACCCTTCCTGCTATATGTAGAATTTTGTATTGACATGGGCAGAAATATACCGTTCGGCGGTATCTCAGACAAAGCGCAAAAAAATAAAAGCCGATATTCTCCCATCATTATTTTCATCATTAATAATAACATAATTATTCTTATTTTTCAAGAGATTTTTAGCATGAAATAAGTATATATTTATAATAGTAGTTTGTATAATATGCTTTTGCGGGATGGCGACTGCATTTTGAACGGCTTTTGTGTGTTTGCTTTTGATTCTGCTGCAGGGATTTTTCATGTGTGTGTTTCAGACCGGCGCGCCCCCTGAGCATAGTTATTTTATCGCAATTCCTACGGGCGCCGCAGTACGTGCAGGCGAAGGTCTGGACGGCATAGCCGTCCGAGCGACGTAAGTCGCTCATGCGCCTTGCGCATAGACCTTCGCTAACCACGGTTGCGATGGGGCGTGCCTACCAAGAGACCCGACATCCCAAAAAACATACGCCGAGCAAGGGCGACAGCCCGCGAAACGGCGGCGGAGCCGCTCTGAAAATCCGTTGAGAAGAAACACCTCATCGCGGCGTGCGCGTTTCATTTTTTGTGAAACGATTGTATCACAGCAAAGCGCCATCACTATGAGCGCAGCGAGTGCATCACCAGCGTAGCGACATCACTTCACCCGTTCAGGGTGAAAAAACAGCTCCAGCATGCAAATTTTTCAAAGAAAATCTCCTTTACCCCTTGACATTTCCCCTCAACCTATTATATAATACTAAATTGCAAGGGTATCTATCATTGACTGATAAGTGAAGTCCCATGGTAAAAAGTCAACCCCAAAAGCCACCAAAGATTAAAGCAAAACT
>CALDFS010000008.1 GCA_937942105.1 uncultured Ruminococcus sp.
TAGGCGAATATCACTGCACATAAGGGCAATATAACTCTAATTTGAGTGATATTCGCCTGTCGGTGAGTTTTATTTGCTTACGCAAGTTATATTTGCTTCGCAAGTTATATTCGCCTTCGGCGAGTTTTTTTGCCGGAGTGCAATATCTTTCCGCTCTGAGTTGTATTAAGGGTAGAAATATATTTCAACTATTTACATACCCGAAAGGCGTGATATCTTTATGACAAAAATTTTAAGTATGCTTTTGGCCTGCGCGATTGTGCTGACATCGCTTGCCGCTTGCGGCTCTGCACCGGTTGAGAAGCCGGTTTCTCCCGCAGTTGATAATCCTGTAGACAATCCCGCAGACCAGTCTGATGAACCAAAAACGACTGATGACCCGCAAATCTCTCCCCTAAGCGAAATGCAGGAGCTTGTTCTTGATAAGGACATAGCTATGGAAATCCCTGAGCCGAACGGAAGCGAGGACTACTCCTCGCTGGGCGAGCTTTCGTTTAAGCTCTACTCTCAGACCGAGGGGGCGAAGAGTCAGAAAAACAACGTATTTTCTCCGATTTCTGCTGCAATCGCCTTGGGAATGCTTTCGGCAGGAACCAGTGGTGAAACTGCAAATGAGCTTGAATCGGTAATCGGCTGGGACGAGTTAACCGCTGTAAACAGGTTCGGGGTGCTTATGAACGAGTACGCCGGAATAAACGAGCAGACCGACACCACACTTAACCTTGCAAATGCAGCGTTCTTTTCGCCAAGGCTTAAAAACCCGGACGATAATGCTATTCTGAGCCTTCGTGATGGCTACCGCGCCCAGATGTTCCGCGGGGAGCTTTCCACCGATTCCGCCCGCGAATTCATAAACGGCTGGGTCAGCGAGAAGACTGAGGGCGAAATACCTTCTGTTTTTGACAAAAATCTCGATGAAAGCGCTGTTCTGGTGCTGATTAACACTATACTTCTTGATGCCAAGTGGGAGCAGCCGTTCATCAACTGGGGCTATGAGCCGAAAATGCAGTTCACCTGCGCAAACGGTGAAACGGCGGAGCTTCCCTGCCTTTCCGACACCCGCTATATGAGCTACATCGACACCGACGAGCTTACCGGCGCTGTTATGGATTATTCCGACGGCAGGCTGAAATTCATGGCGGTAAAGCCTAAGGACGGCGATATCAGCGGTTTGATGGACAGGATGGACTATTCTTACTTCACCTCTGCTTTGGCAGGTGTGCAGGAGGGTCAATGCGTTTTCCAAATGCCGAAGTTTTCAATCGAGTCTCAAATCGACCTTAACGACTGCGTTAAGGAGCTTGGCGCGAAGCTTATATTTGACCCCGACAATGCGGATTTAAGCGGATTCGGAGAGAGCGACAACGGCAACGTGTTCGTTTCGGAAATCTTCCAGAAGGCGAAGATAGATGTTGACGAAGAGGGAACACGCGCCGCCGCCGCAACGGTTGTTGTCGCCAACGACAGCTGCGCGATTATAGAGTATCAAGAGGTTATTTTGGATTCAAGCTTCTTCTGGTGCGTGTATGACGGCGAGACTAATATCCCGCTGTTTATGGGCGTAATGGCGGGGGAATGATAATCCGCTATTCATATGAGATAAATTATAGCCGCAGAATCCCGATGCACGGATTCTGCGGCTGATATTTTTTGTGCCGTCAGCACTTATCTTTTATACCTTTTAACCTTGACTGAGCCATACATCCTCGACCGCTTCTTATTCTGATTATAGAACACGATTTTAAGTGTAATTATCAAAACAGTGTAGACAGCGAAAAAACCTATCGACCATTTCGCAGCGTCGAAGAATTCGTCTGAGCCTATGAAGCTTTTTGCAACGGTCAGCGTTTCCGCCCTGCCTGAGCGGGCAAGGTCGGTGGTTGCTACAAGGTCTACTGTTACAAGAGTTTCACCTGCATACTGAAGCTCCAGGGTTCCCAGCTTGTCCCCCGCCTTTACCGGGGCGACTACGTTTTTATCAAGATTGATCACCTCGTGAATCGAGCTGAGAGGAACGGTTCTGTCCCATATGCTGGAATAGGTCTGGGCGGGCTTTACTATAACAAAATCCCTGCCGTCGCCGTATTCAACCGGGACCTCCGCCTTTTCCTCAGTTCCGGTGATAATATCGGTGTATTCAAGTGTGGAAAACGCCCATTGGTATATTGCCTTATGGTCCTTGAAGTTATAGAAGACGTTAACACCGTCGGAATTCTTCTGCGGAGCGCCGAGGGTTACTAAAAGATACTTGTAGCCGTCTTTAAGAGCTAAAGATACAAGGCATCTTCCGGCTTCGTCAAGCGTTCCTGTTTTTATTCCTTTTACGTATTCATAGTAATCCTCGCCGCCGTTGGCTTTAGACATCATGTAGTTGGTGTGAACGATAAGCCTTGGCTTGCCGTGGAAGTTTGTAGCCTCCATAGTATATTCCTGGGCGCAGGATATCTCTTCAAACATCGGCAGGGTAAGGGCGTATTCGGTGATGATGGCCATATCGTGCGCGGTGGTATAGTGATTCTCCCAGAAAAGACCGTGTGCGTTGGTAAAGTGTGTGTTGGTACAGCCAAGCTCAGCCGCCTTGTCGTTCATCATCTTAACAAACCCCTCTAAGCTTCCGGCAACGTTATATGCGATGATGTTCGCCGCCTCGCACGCCGAGCGAAGCATAAGGGCATACAGCAAGTCCTTATACGATACCTTTTCGCCTATCTGTATATCCGCCGTGGAGCATCCGGTCAAATAAAGCTCGTCAAAGCAGGCGGAGGTTCCCGAAACGTAGGTGGTTGATATGGCGGTGATATCGTCCTTATACTGCTCTAAAAGTATTACAGCCGTCATGATTTTTGTAAGCGACGCTGGAACCAGCTGCTTATCGGCGTTTTTCTGAAAGACAGCCTCGCCGGTATCCATATTTACAAGATAAACCGCTTCGGAATATATCGTCAAATCATCGGGCGGGGAGAAGGTGAAGGCACTTGCGTATACCGTCATCATCGATATAAGCATTGCCGCGCAGATTATAAGGCTCAGCTTTTTCATATGGCATAGTCCTTTCGGATAGTATTCTTTTTATATTATAGCAGATATTTCGCTGTATGAAAAGGGGGAATTTTATTAATTTTTGATTACAATTTTGTGGGTGCGAGCATTGCAGAGATGCAGAGCTTTTAACAAAATAGTACAAAAGGAAAAACCACCCCATTGTGGAGCGGTTTTGTTATTGGAATAGCTAATGATTTAATGTGTTTTCACTGTTGTTCATAGGGATATGCTTATAATGAAATAAGACATATTACTGCTTTTTGATATTCTTAACATATCTGCATTTCGGATAATTTGAGCAGCCATAAAACTGATTACCGGCATTTGCCCCGCGTGTCGCTGTCCTCAAAACAAGATTTGCACCGCATTTTGGGCATTTAAGAGGTTGGAATGAGTTCTCTGCTTGTGTGTTACTATCTGTCACCGGCATTTCAATAATATCATCATTTTGCGGCGGGATTTCATTTTGAGCTATGGCAGTATCATCATCTATATTTTCGGCGCTTTGTGATATTATCGGTTCAGGCGACTGCAAAGGCTGCGATGGCTGCGGAAGAGCCGCTTTGGCTTTTGATTGCAGGCTGCTATTTATATTTTCGATATGCTGGGCTTTTACTGTACCGTCAACTTGCGTGTACGGATAAAGCTTATTATAAAGCTCATTTATTTGTGTCTCACTTAACAGTGTATCCGGTATATGATTACAGATTTCAGAAACAATTGCAAACACATTGTAACGATTTATAACACTAACGTCATCGCTCTTTGTCTGAACACTTTTCAGAGTGCAGCGGTCCGAAAAAGTAATGATAGAGTGCATTGGTATTTGATCATTCAGAAATGCTTTGAGATGCTTAATGTGAGAACGGTTTTGCATAATCGGGTTATAAAAATGTTCTTTATGACTTCTGCCTCTGCCTGCGGGTAAAGTTTGATACCAGTTCTTTTGATTTTCACTGCCAAAAATCCACCCACTATAGTTTTTACTCTCAAAAACAAACAAGCCTTTTGAGCATAGCATTAAAACATCTATCTCAGCGGTTTCACCGTTTTCCTTTGGTATGTAAATATTAAAAAGAAATTTGGCACCCTTTGATTCAAATTCTCTGAGATATTTATATGTTAAGTATTCGCCGTATCTGCCGATATCACGTCTTACGGAAAGGTAGGGCAGCCTTGTTATTTGATAATAGGAAGAGCTTTTGTATTCTTTGTTTTTCTTTACAAAGAGGAGCACCGCGATGATTGCGGCTATTACGATTGCAGAATATAAAAACGACGTGCCCAGATTCAATAACGACATGGAAAGTATCTGTAGTGATTTCATAATATCATCTCCGCTTTATATTGTTTGTTCGGGTGACAGGACGTTGAACAGCGTTTAGCCGGTCGGACACGGCTAAACGCGGCGATGCTCAGTTCACGCCGGACTTTTGTTTCACTTTGTGCCTTTTGCGGTATTGAAAGCTATATTTTCTTATCTGCCCCGCATCTACTGCAAGTTCGCAGACTATCACGCTGTACCAAATAAGAAAGGCTCCTTATGGGAGCCTTTCTTATTTGGTGCGGGTGACAGGACTTGAACCTGCACACTATTAAGCATTAGAACCTAAATCTAACGTGTCTGCCAATTTCACCACACCCGCTTATTACAATAAAGTATAGCACGAATCTGTTAAAAAGTCAATCCTAAATGGTGGCTGCGGATTAAAAATCCTGAAAAATCAAAATATCTTAAAAAAGCTCTTGACAAATCGGGCGATTAGAGATAAAATAGTCAGGTAAACAAGGGCTCGTAGCTTAGCTGGGAAAGCGCTGCGTTCGCAACGCAGAGACCGTGGGTTCGAATCCCATCGGGTCCACCAAAAAGAAAATCCGCCAACAAGGCGGATTTTCTTTTTGTACTCTTCTCTCTTATCTTATATAAATTGTTGATTTTTCCAGACAAAAGAGAAGACAAAAAGCGTCTGTGTCGTCACACACCGTCATATTTTTCATCCCGGCTTTATCCTGCCCCCAATTGACCGTAACCGACATCAAAATTCTTCAATTATATTCATCGCGATGTATAACAGTACAAAAAACAGTATCAACCTGCCGAAAAAGCGCTGAAATGCGCGGATTTTTTCTGCTCTTATGCCTGATATTTTCGGGATTCCTCTTTTTGCCGCTGCAAGCGAAATCCCCGAAAAAGGCGGGTTTGCGCGGTCGGCGTTCCGAACTGGATGGCGGCGTTGCGTGAATATCGGAAATTTACCGGAAGTATAAGTGTATTTTTATGACAGTTGAAAACCAAAACTGCGATTTTAGCGGGTTTATCAACTTTTCAACCGAGTTATTAACAATTTCAAAGCTTTCAAACCGAAACTTTCAACACATTCAACGCAGTTTTCAACATATTGGTTGAAAACGGTATCTACAGCTTGTATATTTTTATCCCGCGCATCCCATAATCATCATTGATAAATCCGCACTTTTTAAGCGAAAACGGTATCGGGATAGCTGAAAACGCGCCTTTTGCCTTGGTGCGGCAAGCCTTTTCAGCTATCCCCGATCAGATATGGAGGAAGTATGGTTAAAGGCGTAAACAGGCAGATAATCGAGGTTAAAAACCCGGACGGCGAATATTTTGACAGGGCACTGCTGTTTTTAAAGGCAGGCTCGCAGATTCCCCCTGCGGATAAGCTTCCGCAGCTTGCGCAGGAATATGTGAAAGCCGCGGATATCGGGGATGGCTCCGATGCGTCTGCCGGCGGAGAGAATTGCACGGCGGACGCGCCCGCACTTCCGGAATTTGTAAACGAATACGCCAGAAGAACGCGCCGCTTAAAGCTTGCAGTGAAGCTTCTTGCGGCGGCATTTGCGGTCCTGAGCGCGTTTTGCATGGTACTATTGCTTGTTTATACAAAAATGTTATAAGTATTTTGTCAAATATTCATTCAAAAAACACTTTTCTTTGAGTACAATATGTGGTATAATCATATTATCTGAAACTATATATTTGTGAATAAACGCAGGGGCAGCCCTGCTGAAGGATATTTATGGATAACAGATTTGAAAAGACATCAAAGCCCGCCCGCATGCAGGATAAGACGGTAAGCTCTGCCCGCAGAAGGGATAATGTGCCGGACTGTGCACAGGATGGGCAAAACGTTAATAGCTCTTTTTTGGATGACGGCGGATCGGAGCTTATTATAGGCAGAAACCCGGTTATAGAGGCTTTAAAGGCCGATAAGCCGATAGATACCCTTTATGTGAATAAGGACGGCGGAGGATCGCTTTCCCATATCATCGACATGGCAAAGAAGCGTGATATAGTTGTTAAGGAAGTGACTTCCGAAAAGCTAAATCATATGACCGGCGGGGCATCCCATCAGGGGGTAGCCGCAATGGGCGCGTGCGCAGAGTATTCGAGCATAGATGAAATACTCACTGGCGCCCGTGCAAAGGGCGAGGAGCCGTTTGTCATCATATGTGACGGGATTGAGGACCCACATAATCTTGGCGCGATAATAAGAACGGCGGAAAGCGCAGGAGCGCACGGGATTATCATTCCAAAAAGGCGGTCAGCCTCGCTTAATTATACGGTTTTCAAGACCAGTGCGGGAGCGGCAAGCTGGCTTCCGGTGGCAAGGGTTGCAAATATCCCCGCTGCCATTGATGAGCTTAAGCAAAACGGAGTATGGATATACGGAACGGACGCTTCCGGCGAAAAATACGATAAGGCAAGCCTGAAAGGACCTATCGGCTTGGTAATAGGCTCGGAGGGGTTCGGCATGGGAAGGCTTGTTGCAAAGAAGTGCGATTTTATGCTCAGCCTGCCCATGAAGGGCAGAATAACCTCGCTCAACGCATCGGTCGCGGCGGGAATATTCATGTATGAGGTTGTAAGACAGCGGGAATCATAAGTCTTCCGGCAGACGGCTTTTGCAAGCATTTGCGTTGCGTTTGCGTTGCATTTGCGCAAAGAAAAGCCGGATAAACAGCTTTTAGCTGACAGACTTGATGGCATACGGCAGTGAAAGGAATGGTTTGCATGGCAGACAGAAATTTATCCGTTGAGGAAATCATAGAGCAGTATTCACAGAAATCCTCCAAAAAGCCGGAGAGGGAAGCTTTCGATTTGGATTCGTTTATCAACAGCATGGGTGTTTCCGGGGCTTCCAGGAAGACCGAGGTTATTGAGGATGTTCTTGAAATAGGTGATAACAGCTTCGTATTTGACCCGGAAGAGAATTCCGAGACTTCGGGCACTGCGGGGTCGGCTTTTGGCGCTGAACCGGTCAGACCTGTTCAGGGCGCTGAGTCTGCGCCTATGGCAGATATGCGCGCAGCACAACGGCAGGAAGAGCCGCCGGCACAGGCTGTTCATATTCCACCGGCAATAGAGGAGAATGGCGAAGCGGTGGTAAAGCCGCAGATGCCGCAGATAAAGCTTCGGGTCGGAACAGGAACCACTCAGGGAACCCAGGCAATAGAAAAGGTGATGGAAAACCGCGAAAAGGCAAAGGCTTTTCTTGCGGATGAAGGGGCAGAGCCGCCTATAGAAGGCGCTCAGCCGAAAAATCAGGCGAAGCAGCCGGCACAGCAGCAGGAAGCCAAGCCCGCGGAGGAGACTGCTGCAAGGCGCACCCCGCAGGAGCCGGACAATTTAAGACCCATAACCGGCAAGGGCGCAGATACCGCCATAATGCAGACCCTTATAAAGCTTAAAAACGAGCGCGGAACAGGCAGGGCGCCTTCGCCGAAGGTAGACCCTGTAAACCGTGCCTCGATAAACGATATAGATCTGGGGATAGAGAAAAAGGTGATCCCCAACACCGAAATGGGCATAGACGAAAACGCCAGCGAGGAGGAGAAGCTTGCCTACCTGAACGCCAAGCGGCGCGAAAGGGTAAAAGAATTCATCGCCGAAAACGAGGAAGAGGAAAAGCCACAAAATGGCTCGGTAGCTGATTTTGAAAGCTTCGACCAGGCGGAAGAGATGTCTGCAACCATATCCGGGCTTAAGCAGAGCTTGGTGGCAAGGCTTTGCGTTCTGCTTGTTATGGGCATCGTCAGCGCATACCTTACAATAGCGGTGGACAACGGAATCCCGCTTATGGATATTCTTAAACAGTCTACTGCGCATCTGTTCGTAAACGTAATGCTGGGGCTGGTTTCCTGCTTTGTTTCATATACAGTCATTGCGGTGGGAATCAAAAAGCTGTTCACTCTGAAGGCGGACAGTGACAGTCTTGCCGCTGTGACGGCAATATTCAGCCTTGTCGCGGCGACGGCTATGCTCGCCAATTCCGAGCTTGTGCAGAACAGAACTGCCCACGCATACGTAAGTGCGGCAATAATCGCACTGATAGTCAACACCGTCGGCAAGCTTTTAATCATCACCCGAACCGAGCGCAATTTCAAGTATATTTCGGGCGGATATTCAAAATACGCCGCCATGCATATAGATAATGAGGATGTAGCCGCCAAGTTCACCAAGGGCGCGCTGACCGATTTTCCTTCGCTGGCAACGGCTCGCAAGACCGAATTTGTCCGCGACTTCATAAACAACAGCTATTCCCCCGATCTTACCGACAGCTTCTCTAAATTCTACGTTCCGATAGCCGCTGTGGCTTCTATACTTGTGGGAGTGCTTGCGGTATTCGTCCACCCTGACAGCGTTGCAGACCTTGAACAGCGCGCGTTCTACGCTTTGAGTTGCGCAGCGGGAACAATGTGTGCAATGAGCGCAATGGGAATGATGCTTGTAACAAACATCCCACTGGCAAAGGCTTCAAAGAAGTATTTGCAGTCCTCGGCTGTTATGCTGGGCTATTCCGCTGTTGATAAGTTTGCCGATACCAATTCATTGCTTGTGGACGCCATTGATTTATTCCCGGATGGTATGGTTGAAATCGTCAACTTAAAGCCCGCAAAGAAGGCTTCGTTGGAGGAGGGAATACTTTACGCCGCATCGCTCTGCTGTCAGACAGAATCGATTCTTCGCCCGGCGTTCTATAAGATGATAAAGGGCAAAACCGAAATGCTTTACCCGGTTGAGAGCTATATATATGAGGATGGCTTGGGTCTTTCTGGCTGGATTGAGAATAAAAGGGTGCTATTCGGCAACAGAACCCTTATGGAAAGCCACTCGGTTGAAGGTCTGCCCACCCCCGAAAAGGAAAAGGAATATTCCAAGGGAGACAGCTTAACATATCTTTCCATCGGCGGAAATATCGCAATGATATTCGTGGTAAAGCTAAAGGCGTCGGTTTCCGTTTCGAGGGCGCTTGCCGACCTTGAAAAGCAGAATATCACAGTTATTCTGCGCTCGGTAGACTCGCTTTTGAGCATAACCCGGCTTTCTGAGATGTTTGAAGTCTCGCCGAACACCTTTAAGCTGCTTCCGTTCAGATATCACTCTGATTACGATTCGCAGACCTCGTATGTTGCCGAGATGTCATCCCCGATGATATATTCCGGAAGATTCGCTTCGCTGGCAATGCTTCTTATAGGAGCTAAGCGCCTTCAGCGCTCGGCTACGGCAGGAATAGTAATTCAGGTGCTTTCCGCCGTTATCGGACTTGTTGCCTGCATAGTTTTCGCGGCGATAGGCTCATTTGGAAGCCTGTTCACGGGAACTGTCGTGATCGCCTACAGCCTTGTGTGGATATTGATTACCGCCATAGTGCAGTCGGTGGCGAAGACTTGATATCGTATTAAAGCAGGAAGATAGCTTCTTCCTGCTTTTTGTAGATGGCGATATTTTAATTCCCCCGAATTCGGGGGAATTAAAATAATGATTCACACGTCCGCAAACAGGTTGACCATCTCAATGCAATATTTTGCCCCGCAAAATTGTATTGCTTGTAGACGTCACTTATTTCAGACTTGAAAGTGCCCGATTTCTGGTATCATTTTAGACTGAAATTAGTGCTTTACATAAGATGATAACGTCGTTTATATGAAAGGAATGATTTTTTGATGAATAGATTCAAAAAGCTG
>CALDFS010000009.1 GCA_937942105.1 uncultured Ruminococcus sp.
CCTCGATTTCGCCGTCCGCTGCTTCGGCGAGGTCAAGAAGGAAATGGGGCTGTAAGCTTACATAAGTTTTATTGCAGCTGCGGCAGGCCATGTGCATGGTCTGCCGCAGTGCAGCTATGCACCGGTGCAGACGGGCAGAAGCCCGCGGCAGGCTATTGACAGCGGCAGTCTGCACGGGTATCATAAAATATAGAATTCATGCAAGGAGAAATCAAACGATGATAGACAATTACAGGTTCTCAACACTTGAATACAAGCGCCCCGATCTGGAAGCGCGGCGCGCCAAGCTTGCCGAATGGAAAAACGCGGCTGTACACGCGGAGAGCTACGCCGCGCTGCGCGCGCTGATGTTTGAGATCGACCGCGAGACCTGCGAGCTGTTCACGCAGTATTCCATCGCACACATCCGGCATACGCTCGACACGCGCGACGAATTTTATGAGACGGAGATCGCCTATCTGCAGGACACGCTGCCCACGCTCAGCGGCGCGGAGGTCGAACTCAGCGAAGCCATTGCGTCCAGCCCCTTCCGCCCGGATATCGAGCAGGAGTTCGGCAAGCAGTATTTCGTCTCCATGGATCTGCAGAAGAAGCTGTACTGCGAGGCCAATGTTCCGCTGCGCCAGCAGGAGGCCCGCCTGACCAATGAGTATCAGAAGATCATGGCTACCGCCGAGATCCACTTCGACGGCAAGATCAAGGAATATTGGGACAGCCACTATCACCATGTATCGTTGGAGGATTACACAACCGTTATTGCAGTGCCCTATGATATGTTCGTTTCGGGCTACAACAGCAATGCTGTTTCAAAGCTCCGCCTTTGGAAGGCTATCAGCCCGGCTTTTGATATGAATAAGTTCAATTCGGGCAACTACGAAAAGGCGCTGAGCCAGAATATCGTTGCTCAGGCGATTTCAAAGGTGCTCTATCCTAACGACAACCATTTGGAAGGCAAGTCTTTAAGGCTTCGCCAGCAGTATTTCATGTGCGCGGCATCTGTCGGAGATATCGTAAATCACCACATGGCAACATATGGCACGCTTGATAACTTCGCCGATAAGGTAGCCATCCAGATTAACGACACTCACCCAACCCTTGCCATTCCCGAGCTTATGAGAGTGCTTCTGGATGATTGCGGATATCCGTGGGATAAGGCTTGGGATATCGTTACAAGAACCTTTGCTTACACCAACCATACCGTTATGGCTGAGGCGCTTGAAAAGTGGAGCTGCGATTTGCTGAACACCGTTGTTCCCAGAATCTACTCGATTATAGTAGAGATAAACAACCGCTACTGCGCTTCGCTGTGGGAGAAGTATCATGACCACCAGAAGGTCACCGGAATGTCCATCATCCGCGATAACGTTGTCCACATGGCTAAGCTCTGCGTTTGCGCTTCTCACCATGTAAACGGCGTTTCGGCAATCCACTCTGAGATCATCAAGAGGGATGTCTTCCGCGATGAATACGAGCTTACCCCCGAGAAGTTCACAAACGTAACCAACGGTATTGCTTACCGCCGCTGGCTCTATCAGTCTAACCCCGAGCTTTGCAAGCTGTTAAACGACACTATCGGAAAGAGCTATCTTGACGACGCCAAGAATCTCAAAAAGTTTGAAAAGTATGCCGATGATGCGGATGTTCTTGCCCGCCTGGGCGATATAAAGCGTTTGAACAAGCACAGCTTTGCCAAGTATTTAAAGACAAACCGCGGTGTTATAGTAAACCCCGACACGTTGTTCGACGTACAGGTAAAGCGCCTGCACGAATACAAGCGCCAGCACCTGAACCTTTTGAATATCGTTTCGGAATACGATAAGCTGCTTGCAAACCCCGACGCCGATGTTCAGCCTAAGACCTATATCTTTGCCGCAAAGGCTGCTCCCGGATATTACCTGGCAAAGCAGATAATCAAGCTCATCTGGTCGCTGGGCGAGGAGATAAAGAAGAACCCCAAGATAAGAGAAAAGCTGAATGTTGTGTTCTTGGAAAACTACAATGTATCGCTCTCTGAGCTTCTGATGCCTGCTTCTGAGATTTCCGAGCAGATATCCCTTGCGGGAACCGAGGCAAGCGGCACCGGCAACATGAAGTTCATGCTCAACGGCGCTGTAACCTTGGGAACTAAGGACGGCGCAAACGTCGAAATCGGCGAGGTAGTAGGGGACGATAACATAATCAACTTCGGCATGACTGTCGAGGAAGTTGAGCGCAGAAAGAAAGCAGGCTACTCACCCGTCTATATGTACAGCTCCGACCCTGTTATCAAGGCCGCTATAGACAGAATCAACGCCGGCATAAACGGCACCAAGTTCGATGATGTTGTTTCTTCACTTAAATACTCCGACCCTTACATGGTTCTTGCCGACTTCCGCTCTTATCAGGATGCTCAGGCGCGCGCTTCGGCAATATATGCAGACAATCTGAAGTGGCAGAGAATGTCGCTTATGAATATAGCAAATGCCGGAGTCTTCTCAGCAGACAGGGCTGTTGATGAGTACGCTAAGAATATCTGGAAGCTTTAAACGATTTGATGATTTTGCTGCTTTAGCGAATAAATCATTCAGATATCCCGCAAATTTTCGATATTTTTGCGATTTAGCTATTGCAATTCGGAATCAAATGTGCTATAATTGATAAGAATTATTAGTAATCTCTATATTGGAGGATTTATAAATGGACGCAATTAATATTATCAGCGGAATTCTTTTGGCTGCTTCCAGCATTATGATTATTCTGGCGGTTCTGTTCACCAATACCGATAACACAGGTCTTAACTCTGCAATCGGCGGCGGAACAAATTCGTTCTACGGCAAAAACGGCGGCGATAAAAGGGAAGCCAAGCGCGAGCTTATTATGAAGATAATCGTTGCGGTATTCTTTGTTGTTGCTATTGTTACAACTGTTCTTGCAAAGTTCTTCGGAAATGCAGCCTGATTCGCGCTTCTGAAAGTCAAAACAAAAGCATTGCCGCCTGAATCGGTCTTTCCGTTTCAGGCGGTTTCAATAGTTGATATTATTTTTTAGGATGATTAAAATGAAAAAATCACTTGCAGTAAGAATATTGGTTATAGCAATCGCCGTTATAATGGTTTTGGGAATAGTGTTCTACTCCTTTGCAGGAATTCTTTCGTGATATGGTACACATAGGCAACGATTGGGACGATGTTCTCAAAGACGAGTTTAAAAAGGATTACTATTTAAAGCTCCGCGAGTTTTTGAAGCAGGAGTATAGCCATTATACAATTTATCCGGATATGTATTCGATATTTGCCGCGCTTGAAATCACCCCATATGCAAATGTAAAGGCGGTGATTCTGGGGCAGGACCCTTATCACGAGCCTGGGCAGGCGAAAGGCTTGTGCTTTGCCGTTAAGGATGGCACCGCGCTTCCGCCTTCATTGGTGAATATATATAAGGAACTGGAGTCGGATTTGGGCATTCCGCCCTCGAAAAGCGGCGATTTAAGCTGCTGGGCAAGGCAGGGCGTGCTTCTTCTGAACACCGTGCTGACGGTGAGAAGGGGCGCTGCAAACTCGCATAAGGGCAAAGGATGGGAGATTTTGACCGATGAAATAATCCGCAAGCTCAACGAAAAGCAGGAGCCGGTGGTTTTCATCCTTTGGGGAGCGAACGCCCGCAGCAAGAAAGCGCTTATAACTAACCCGATTCATGGAATTGTGGAATCGGTGCACCCAAGCCCGCTGTCGGCATTCGGCGGATTTTTTGGGTCGCGCCCGTTTTCTAAAACGAATCAGTTTTTGATGAAGAACGGAATACCGCCGATAAATTGGAAGGTAGAATAATGTTATGTGCCGCACTCTCTTTTTTTGAGGGTGCGGCTTTTTTCGCTCAGCGGCAGCTGACGGGCTGCAGCCCGCAAGTTGGCGTCTTAAAAATACATCGCCGCAAGGCGATACCTAATCGCGGCGCAAGCCGTGCATAACAGCGAACGCAGTGAGCGACATCACTTATCACGCTCGCGCAGCGAGTGCATCACTTTTGCGGCACCAGCCGCAAAAAAAGCCGCCCATTAAAGGACGGTTTATTGCAACACGAAAAAGACTGCGCGGCAATATTTTTCCGCGAAGCCATTACACGTATAGCAGTCAAGTCCTCTTTTTACCTGAGAGTCTTTTCCACGCGCAGGAGCAGGCATATAAATATTTATGCATACCCTGCGCGAAATTCAGGCAGGTCTCCCGACTTGGGCATATCGCGATATATCGCAAAGCTCTGCGCCTTCCCATCCCTAAAAATTCAAAGGACAGTGGCTGCGGAAAAACCCGCATACAGAGCATATAGCCTTCACGGTGACAGGTTCGTTCGACAATTACAGTCGATTCCCTATTGAACCGCCTATTATAAGCGGTACCTGAATAAGCTGAATATTAAATTATTCCTTTTTTAAAGGAGATGCGGAGCCGGGAAAAGGAGCATTCCCCGGCTCCTTTAATATGAAAATTTCCTTCTGTCGCTGCAGCAGCTGTCAGAAGGTGGTGATGACAAGCTGTAATAAAGCTTGGCTTCGGCACATATTATTTAATGCCGAAGCCACACTTTACTTACATGTTCTTGATCTTCTCAAAGCAAGCGGGACAAATGTGCTTGCCGCCGAACTCAATTATATCCTCGCCCTCGCCGCAGAAGACGCAGGTGTTGGAATACTTCTTGAGAACGATAGAGCCTTGGTCGGTGAAAATTTCAAGGGGATCCTTCTCCTTGATGTCCATTGACTTTCTAAGCTCCATGGGAATAACAATTCTGCCAAGTTCGTCTACTTTTCTAATAATGCCGGTTGATTTCATAAAAGTAACCTCCAATCTTTATGTTTACATAATACACTTATATTCGACAAATGTCAATAATAATATATTAATATTTTGGATTTTTTCTTAAAAAATCGGTTTAATATTGTTGTAAAATCGTAATAAAACAAAAAATTTTTAAAAAATAAGGAGTAATAATTTTGATTAACTATATTTTAGCGCTGATGATATTGATTTCCTGCGCCTATGCGTTCCTGAACGGAGGAGCCTCGGAGCTTTCAAACGCGGTAATAACCAGCGGCGGAACTGCTGTAAGTCTTTTCATAACAATAGTCGGCTCGATGGCGACATGGGGCGGGATAATGAAAATCGCTCAGGCTTCGGGGCTGACAGATATCATCACAAAAATAATAAGCCCCCTGCTTTCAAAAATATTCAAGGGGATAAACAGAACCGGGGCAGCCTTCAAGGCGATCGCCATGAACATAGCCGCGAACCTTTTCGGCTTGGGCAACGCCGCCACCCCCTTAGGCATAGAAGCCATGAAAGCTCTTGAAGCTGAAGAGGGCTGCGGCACAACGGCTTCGCGGAACATGATAATTTTAACCGTGTTCAACACATCATCAGTTGAAATTATTCCCACGACAGTTGCCACACTTCGGCTTGCACACGGAAGCAAGTCCCCGCTTGACATTCTGCCCTGCGTGCTGCTGGTTTCGGTGATATCGCTGAGCATAAGCATACTGTTTGTATATCTGTTTGACGGCGCAGGCTGCGGCAAATCGCGAAAGGAAAAGGCATGAACATTCAAAGCATTATTATACCGGTATTCGTTCTGGGGATATTTCTATATGGATTACATAAAAAGGTAGACATCTTTTCGGCGTTTGTAAGCGGCGCCAAGGAGAACCTGATGGTCGGGTTCGACATTCTGCCCTCGCTGGTAATGCTTATGCTTGCCGTGGGGATGTTCCGCGCATCCGGCGCGATGGAAGCCTTTTCCGAGCTGATAAGCCCGATAACCGACTTTTTGGGGTTCCCCTCTGAGTGCGTGCCGCTTGCGCTGATGCGCCCTGTTTCGGGGAGCGGAGCGCTTTCTATCCTTGAAGGCATACTTGACGACTATGGACCCGACAGCTTTATAGGAAGGGTGGCAAGCGTGCTTTTAGGCTCGACCGAAACCACCTTTTATACCGTTGCGGTATACTTCGGGGCTCCCGGGATAAAAAAGACCCGCCATGCCCTGCCCTCAGCCCTTGCCGGGGATATAACGGCGTTCGTGCTGTCCGCACTGGCGGTAAGGCTGCTTCTCGGATAGCTATCTTGCTATTACGCGTTCAATGCTTCTTGCCCTGCCGGTCTTCTCGTCAAAATCCACCACGACCGCGTTTACAAAGCAGGGAGTATCAGCCTCAATAAACCTTACCGGGAAGTTAAAGCGCTGTTTTTCTATTGCAGGCTCCTTGGCAACGCCTAAGACCGATTCTTCTGGACCGGTCATACCGACGTCGGTTATATACGCCGTGCCGCCGGGTAAAACCTGCTCATCAGCCGTTTGAACATGGGTATGTGTGCCCAGAACCGCTGTGACTCTTCCGGCAAGATAGTAGCCCATCGCCTTCTTTTCGGCAGTGGCCTCGGCGTGGAAGTCTACTATTATGTTTGGTGTGGAAATATCCTCCAAAATCTTATCCATCGCCTGATATGGGTTTCCGAGCGGCTCCATGTAAACAACGCCCATCAGGTTCACAACAGCAACCCTGCACCTGCCCATATCAAGGGTATAAGTGCCCCTGCCGATAACCCCCTCGGGGTAATTCACCGGGCGCAGAAGGTGCGGAATATCATCAAATATATCCACCGATTCGCGGCGCTTGAAGGCGTGATTTCCGGTGGTTACAACGTCAGCCCCTATCCGGGTAAGATACTCGCAGGATTGGCGGGTTATGCCGTTGCCGGAAGCCGAATTCTCGCCGTTTACAACGGTTATATCTATGTTATAAAGCCTCTTCAGCAGGTGCAGCTTACTGCCCATGAACTCGCAGCCGCACTGGGCCACCACATCTCCGACGAACAATAGTCTCATAATTTTCCTTTCTTATAAGGAGCAACTCGCCATCACGCATTATGATACGTTAACAATCGGCGAAGCCGCTTTTAAGATATGTCGCGAAGCGACTCCATA
>CALDFS010000010.1 GCA_937942105.1 uncultured Ruminococcus sp.
CTGGAATCCCCGTCATATTCATAATCAAAAGAAATATCACCATTGGTGGTGTTGGTTACTCTGCCGTACTCATCATAAAGATTGACTAAAAGAGTTGACGCCTGATCATCCTTAACACGTATTACGCATGCAAGGTGCTTATTCGACCTGCCATCGTCGGCACTGGACGGCTCAGCAGCTGTGTTGCTCAGCAAAACGAGCTTGGGCGAAATTGCTGTCGTTTCCTCAGTAGCTGCGGTCACATAGGTTGTTGTGATACGTCTTTGTGAGCACCCACACAAAGACAGCATTAAAACGCAAGAGAAAAATATGCACAGTATTTTCAAGTTATCACATCCGATAATTTTTTTACAGACATATTATACAATATTTTTTGTGCGACTGCAACAGTTTAAAGATTAAGATTACATTAAGATTGGTTTGCATACACAAAAGCCGCTGTGCCCAAATCCGGGTGCAGCGGCATATTATTAGTATATGTGATTTTTTATACATTGAAGCGGAACAAAACAACGTCTCCGTCCTGCATAACATATTCCTTGCCCTCGGAGCGGATAAGTCCCTTTTCACGGGCATTGGCCATAGTTCCGCATGCTTCAAGGTCTGAAAATGCAATGACCTCGGCACGGATGAAGCCGCGTTCAAAGTCGGTATGAATCTTTCCGGCTGCCTGGGGTGCTTTTGTGCCCTTCTTTATGGTCCATGCCCTGCATTCGTCCTTTCCGGCAGTCAGGAAGGATATAAGTCCGAGCAGAGAATATCCCTCTTTTATAACCCTTGCAAGACCGGAAACCTCCAGCCCCATATCAGCCAGAAATAGCTGCTTATCCTCATCATCCATATCGGAAAGCTCTGCCTCTATCTGTGCGCATATCGGAAGAACTGCCGAGCCTTCCTCCTCTGCGATTTTTACAACCGACTGATAATGCTTGTTGACGTCAAGATTGTTTCTGAAATCATCATCAGAAAGGTTGGCGGCATATATGACCGGCTTCTGGGAAAGAAGCGGGGTGGATTTTATCATCTCGCGCTCTTCATCAGTGAAAGAATAGCTTCTGGCAGGCTTACCCTCGGAAAGATGGTCTATAAGCGCTTGGGTCATATCTATATCCGACTGATATTTCTTATCGCCTTTGAGCATTTTCTTTGCCTTATCCAAGCGACGCTCCAAGACTTCCAAGTCGGCAAATATCAGCTCTAAATCTATGGTTTCAATGTCACGCGCGGGATCTACCGAGCCTTCAACGTGAATAATATCGTCAGACTCAAAGCACCTTACAACGTGAATTATAGCATCACACTCGCGGATGTTTGCCAAAAATTTGTTTCCCAGACCTTCGCCTTTAGATGCACCCTTTACAAGACCCGCAATATCCACAAACTCCAGCGTTGCCGGAGTGAATTTTTGCGGCTGATACATTTTTGCAAGCTTTTCAAGCCTTTCATCAGGAACTGAAACCACGCCTACATTCGGCTCTATAGTGCAAAAGGGATAGTTTGCCGATTCAGCCCCAGCATTTGTCAGAGCGTTAAAAAGAGTGCTTTTTCCTACGTTCGGAAGTCCTACCATGCCTAATTTCATTATACATCCATGCCTTTCGTATAATTAATATTATATCATTTCAGAAAGTATCAATATCCGCCGACAATAAGGCGGTAAATAACGTAAACCCAGCTCATCAGACCGTGAATAAGTGCCCAAAGTATTGAATGGTTTACGCTGAAGGATATTATCATTGCAAGGCAGGAACCCATTGTTATTCCCGCCGCCGCAGCTGTTGAGCCTTTGTTCATCTGTAATCTCCTTATCTGTAATCGACGAAGCCTACCTTGCGGTATACCTTTGTAACTATCTTATTGGTTATTCTGAAAGCGCGCTGAGCGCCAGAGGTGTAGCACTCCTTAAGATATGCCTTATCGCCCATCAGCCTTGCAAATTCGGTTCTTACAGGTTCAAGATGGTCCGCCACAGCCTCGCCCACGGCAATCTTAAAGTCGCCGTAGCCCTTGCCGGCAAACTCAGCTTCAACCTCCGAAACCGTTTTTCCGGTGACACAGGAATATATGGTTATAAGGTTATTTATACCGTCCTTGCCCTCGGCAAACTTAATTTCTGTGTCGCTGTCGGTAACGGCGCGCTTGAATTTGCGAATGATGGTATCCTTATCGTCAAGAATAAATATGGTTGCATTTGCGTTTTCGTCCGACTTGGACATTTTCTTTGTCGGCTCCTGAAGACTCTTAACGCTTGCTCCAACGTTGGGAATATACGGCTCAGGAATGACAAATGTATCGCCGAAGCGCTGATTGAATCTTACTGCGATATTTCTCGCCAGCTCCAAATGCTGCTTCTGGTCTGCCCCTATAGGAACAAGGTCGGCATTATATGTTAAGATATCCGCCGCCATCAGAACGGGATATGTGAAAAGACCGGCGTTAACATCATCGGGGTGCTTTTTGGATTTATCCTTGAACTGAGTCATCCTTGAAAGCTCACCGAACTGGGTGGAGCAGGCTAATATCCAGTTAAGCTGAGCGTGGCTGGGGTTATGGCTCTGAATAAATGCTATAGACTTAACAGGGTCAATTCCACAGGCAAGCAGCAAAGCGTAAGCCTCCAACGTCTGCTGGCGGAACTTTACCGGGTCGCGCTTGACTGTCAGCGCGTGCATATCCACTATTGAATAAATACAATCGTACTCATCCTGCAAAGGACCCCAGTTTCTGATAGCTCCTATATAATTTCCGAGGGTGAACACCCCGGTAGGTTGGATTCCCGAAAAGATAATCTTTTTCTTTTCAACATTCTCCGGCATAAATAACAACTCCGTTCTAAAATATTTCTCACCTGTAAAATGCAGACGCGACTAACACACATAATCTTAAAGCTTATCGTTTGATTATATCACAAAAGTTCTGCATTGTCAAATTGAATTTTTGAACGGCTGTATATCCCAAAAAGTAATAAACTCTGTCACTAAAATTATTACATCTGAATAATATGTATAGAAGTTAATACTAATTCACGGCTGGCCTATAGTCAAAGCCGACAGATAGAATAAGTCCAGTCAAGGAAAGCGACCGCAGGAATGCTCATGCCTTGCAAGGGAGCTTGACGATGAATGGGCTTATTATAGCCGAGGATTTGGCTATAGGTCAGTCGTGAATTAGTATACTACTTTAATACTTATTTAGGAGGATCAATATGGCTGATTTCGGAACAAATCCATGCGGCTTCAAGGAAGCTGTGACCATAGAAGCACAGCGAATTTTTGACAGCTGTTCAGACAGGGACTGCCTTGAGGATCTTGAAGTAACCTTCCCAGACTATGAGTCCAACCGTCTTGTGAACGAAGCAACCTATGCAAAAGCAAAATGCGCAGAGGTAACAAGCGTGTTCTTCTCGACAGAGCCGATACCCTTTAACAAGGGCTTCTATTCGGTAGACATTACTTACACCTTCGATGTTGAAATCGAGCTTGCCGCTTCAAACACCGCTCCTACAAACACCGTGCACGGAACGGCTACCTTCACAAAGAAGGTCATTCTTTACGGTTCGGACGGCGGAACCAAGTATTTCACCTCGAACGAAAACGGCGCTGTATCGCAGAACGGCTGCTCCTACCAGAATCCGCCCAAGGCTACCCTTGCGGTCGCCGACCCGATAGTTCTAAACATACGCTTGGTAAGCATACCGGCAATGAACTGCTGTGTAGACCCAAACAGCACCGAAACGGTAATATCACCCGCAAGAAAGATGATTTACATTACCTTAGGCGTATTCTCTATCGTGTCATTGGCAAGAACGGTTCCGGTTATGGTTCCCGCATACGATTACGCAGTGCCTAATAAGGAGTGCGTCTCCGGCACTGAAAGCCCCTGCGAGCTGTTTGAGAAAATCAACTTCCCTTCAAGCGAGTTCTTCCCCAAGAGCCTTGAGGACATTTCGTCAAACATTGCTCAGAACTAATCTTTTACTTTTTGCCGCTTAGAAAACGGTGAATAGTATTATCACCTCAGTCATAAAAATGATTGAGGTGATTTTTTTGAAATACACATTATCCGAGCTTAGAAACAAGGAAGTTGTCGAAACCAAAACCGGAATCATGCTTGGAAGGATTGACGACATTGAAATCAACGCCGACGATTCCTCCATAGATTCGGTTATAGTCTACGGTCGCCCAAAGCTTTTCGGTCTGATGGGCAGAGACAGCGATATCGTTATAAAATACCGCGATATTGACCTTATCGGCAAGGATGCCATACTTGTAACCTCCGATGTAAGCTATGCGCGAAAGGAGGATGAAGCTAAGCTCATCGGCGGGTGAAAGCGGTTATCAGAACAGGGTCATCTGTGATGTCAGCGGCATATCGCCGAAAGCACCCATGCTTACTAAAGCGTCGATAACCGACTTTGAAACGCCCGCCTGCATCTGGAATTCCTCAACCGAAATAAAGTCGCCCGACTGTGCGCAGGAGTAGATGGCTTTTGCGGCGTTCTCGCCTACTCCGCTCATAGAAACGAATGGCAGGCGGATTTTGCCGTCCTCAATCTGATATATAGTCGCGTGGGATTTATGTATATCGATTGGAAGAAATTCATATCCGCGGCAGAGCATTTCATTGATGATAAGAAGGGTGTCAAGAACGCCGTCCTCCTTGTCGGAGCGGTCATTGCCCTTTTGCTTGTATTCATCAATCTTGTAGCGCGCCGCAAGCTTACCTCTGACGGCTGTTTCAGCGTCAAAATCCTCACCTCTTACTGTGAACAGTGCGGCATAGAACGGCAGGGGCTTATGCACCTTATACCATGCAAGCCTTATGGCAGCCGTTACGTATGCCGCCGCGTGAGCCTTCGGGAACATGTATTTTATCTTCATGCAGCTGTCGATATACCACTCAGGAACGTCATGCTCGCGCATAGTCTGCTTCATTTCATCGGTCAGAAGCTTGGGGGCGTTGCCCTTGCGTACTATCTCCATTATCTTAAACGATAAACTTGGGTCTACACCGTGGTAGATGAGGTAGGTCATGATAGAGTCACGCGTTCCGATAACCTGGTCGATAGTGCAGGTGCCGTTCTTTATAAGCTCAGAGGCGTTGCCCAACCAAACGTCGGTGCCGTGTGAAAGCCCTGAAATCTGCAAAAGGTCTGAGAACTTGGTGGGCTTACATTCAAGAAGCATTCCGCGCACAAACGGCGTTCCCATTTCGGGAATGCCAAGCGTTCCGGTTTGGCTGTCTATTTCCTCGGCGGTTACGCCCAAGGCTTCGGGGGATGTAAACAGCGAATAAACCGCCGGGTCGCTCATGGGTGTTTCAGTTATCACCGTTCCGGTCATATCCTCAAGATATTTATAGAGCTTGGGCACATCATGCCCCAGCTCGTCAAGCTTCAGGATGGTATCGTGCAGAGAGTTGAAGTCAAAGTGGGTGGTGACTATATCCGAATCTGTCTTTTCGGCGGGATGCTGAACGGGAGTGAAGTCGTAAACCTCATAATCGCTGGGGATAACTACCATTCCGCCGGGGTGCTGACCAGTAGTTCTTTTTATACCTGTGCAGCCCTTTGTCAGACGTGCAACCTCGGCCGAATGAACCTTTCTTCCGCGCTCTTCAAGATATTTCATAACATAGCCGTATGCAGTCTTATCGGCAACGGTAGAGATAGTTCCCGCCTTGAAAACGTTATCTGAGCCGAACAGCTCTTCGGTGTACTTATGCGCCCTCGACTGATAGTCGCCCGAAAAGTTAAGGTCAATATCCGGCGACTTATCGCCGTTGAAGCCAAGGAAGGTTTCAAACGGGATATCGTGACCGTCTCGGTGTAGATCCTCACCGCAGTTGGGACATTTTTTCGGCGGCAGGTCGAAGCCCGAGCCAACCTCGCCTTTGGTGAAGAATTCAGAATATTTGCACTTTTTGCAGACATAATGCGGCACAAGCGGGTTGACCTCGGATATTCCCGACATGGACGCAACGAACGAAGAACCGACCGAACCACGCGAGCCTACCTGATAGCCATGCTCAACCGAATTGGCAACAAGTCTCTTTGCGATAACATACAAAACCGCAAAGCCGTGCTTTATAATTGATGTAAGCTCCTTGTCAAGCCGCTGAGATACTATATCCGGTATCGGGTCGCCATAGATTTCCTTTGCTCTGCGCCAGCAGATTTCGGTTAGCTCCTCATCTGCGCCGTCGATATGCGGGGTAAATGTGCCCTTGGGGAACGCGCGCAGCTCTGGGTCTGTCATATCAGCTATAAGGTTTGAGTTTGTTACAACGACCTCGTAAGCCTTTTCTTCGCCGAGGTAGGCAAATTCTTCGAGCATTTCATTAGTGGTTTTCAGATACAGCGGTGCTTGAACGTCTGAATCCTCATACATTACTGAGGTTAGTATGCTTCTGAAAATACCATCGCTCTTGTTCAAGAAGTGGACGTCTCCGGTGGCGACTACCGGTATTCCAAGCTCTTCGCCAAGCTTTACAATGGTGCGGTTAAAGTTCTGAAGCTCCTCTATCGAGGAAACGCTTCCGTCGCGAAGCATGAACATATTATTGCCCAGCGGCTGGATTTCAAGGTAATCATAGAATCGGGCTATTTCGCACAGCTCGTCCCACGGCTTGCCCTGGAAAATCGCTCTGAAAAGCTCCCCGGCTTCGCATGCAGAGCCTACTATAAGTCCCTCACGGTGCTTGATAAGCTCGGATTTGGGAATTCGCGGGTTTTTATGATAGTATTTTAGATTAGAATAGGAAACAAGCTTATAAAGATTTTTAAGTCCCGTCTTATTCTTTGCAATTATTATCTGGTGGAAGGATGGCAGCTTGGAAATATCCGTTTTTGGAAGTGCGGAGTTGATTTTATCGACAGTTAGCTTTTCATCACTTTCCAAAAGCCTTCTTGCAAGCTTGATGAATATTCCGGCGTTGATATTTGCATCATCGCAGGCACGGTGATGGTTAAAGTCGCCCAAGCCCAGATGCTTTGCAACGTTATCAAGAGTGAACTTGCCCAAAGTCGGCAGCATGTTTCTCGACATCGCAACGGTGTCTATATAAGCAAAATCGAACTCCAAGCCAAGCCTTTTTACCGCCGCTCGGATAAACGATGTATCAAACCCAGCGTTATGAGCAACAAGCACAGGCTTGCTTTCGCCGCAGAAGGAAATAAACTTCTTAATTGCTTCTTCCTCCAAGCAGGCGCCCTTTACCATAGCATCGGTTATGCCGGTAAGCTCTATAATCCGCGCCGGGATGGGCTTTTCGGGGTCGACGAAAATGTCCATCTTGTCAACAACGTCAAGTCCCCTGACCTTTACTGCACCTATTTCTATGATGCGCTCGTTTGCGGCGGAAAGACCGGTTGTTTCAAGGTCAAACACGATAAATTCATCTTCAAGGCTTCGCTTGTCTGAGCCGAAAACAATGCTTGTTTCGTCGTTGACCTGATACGCTTCCACGCCGTAGATGACCTTGAATTCGCCGCCGCCCTTGCGTATCTTATCGAC
>CALDFS010000011.1 GCA_937942105.1 uncultured Ruminococcus sp.
GCCTTGCAAAAAAATGCTTTGTTGCAGGGCTTTTTTGTTATGCCTTTATTTGGTTTGGGAGATATTTCTTTCACGCTAACCTTCCTTTCTTTCTGGATTTCAAAGATATAATATTTGCTTGAGATTTTCTGAAATCCGAAAAATGTATTATAGAAAGGTTATGTCGTTGGTAAAATAATACGCTGCAAAAAATCAAATCAGAGCGGAAAAAATCCACTCTGATTATTTTTGAAACAATATAAACATTATTGTATAGAAAGTGTATTACACAACTGCTTTCTTGCTCATGATCCCATAGGAATCATATATACGGACATAGGCGTGTATTACAGTTATGTTAGGTAAATAATTTAAGATTAAAAGATTAAGGAGGATATTTATGCCTAAAACCAAAACAATTTCTATGAGATTAACAGAAGATGAAAACAATATCATCAAGACAAATGCGGATAAAGCAGGTATGTCTATGAGCAGGTTTATTGTCAGCTCGGCAGTATCCAATGATGGCTTGACAACTGCTGACAAGCAGCAAATCTATCAGCTGAAGGCAGTAATTCAGGATCTGGCTAAACAGATTGTCGGAACACATGACGATCCCATGGCAAAACGGATTTATACGGAGGTGGGCAAGCTATGGCAGTTATTAAAATAATGCCGTATGCTTTTGCAAAGATTTAGATCTTAGGAATCTTTGTAATTATATTGTCGACCGGGATAAAACCGATTATGGATGTTACACCTTCGGCAGAGGAGTGGAGCCGTTCAGTGCCTTTGAGGATTTCTGTGAGCTTCAACGGCTTTACGATAAGGCATATGGACACAGAGCGTATCACATAATCGTAAGCTTTGACCCTAAATATGCTTTTTATGCTGAGGACGGCATGACTCTTGCATATACAATCAGATCATATTTCTTTCCGAGCTTTCAGGTGCTGTGTGGGGTTCATCCGTATCAGGAGGTTCTTCATTCGCATTTTGCAATTAATACTGTATCTCTGGACCCAAGTATAACCAACAAGCTTCATATCGATAGTAGGATTATTCGTGACTTCACCGGCAAGGTTAATGAATTGGAGAAGGCTTATTTCACAAGGTATAAGTAAGTTTTAGACTGAAAGGTTATTCGTCAGATTCTTCTTCATACTCTCCCTCGAATTCGAAGAAGAACTTATTATCTTCTTTTCTGATAGAATATAATGGACAGCCGTTTTTTGCCATGATTCTTAGGCTTTTGTTAATGTCACCTGGAAGTCTGCTACCCTTAAGCGCAAATTTATAACCCCGCCCAATGCGTTCTACTATTTTCACTATATCATGATTAACTCTTTCTAATTCTGCTTTGTCGAAAGGTGCAGAATGTGATTGTATTATCATATCAATCTTTTTCCATGGTTCCTCAAAGATATTATCCGACATTATCATGTCTTTGTTGAAATCTACGCCAAGCCAACTGCATACTTTTTTCGCAAATGCGTTTTTATCATCTTCCAAATCAGCTTGCAGCTGTGTATATTCGGAATGCTTTTGTCCAAGACAGTGCAGTAGATATTTGTTATTGAAGCGCATATTATAGCGACGGTCATACGCAAACATCTTTCTGATCTCATACGGATATAAATCATATTGTTCCTCTATAAAAGCATAGGGATCTTTTTCAAAGCTGTTGATTGCAGTGATTCTTACTTCAATTGATTTACAATAGGATTCAAAGTCGAAACTTGTTTTATTGCGCATGTATATATTAATGGTTTCGTTATCTTCTACTCGCTTTCTGCCCAACATTTGGCGTAGCTGAACCGAATCAGTGGAGTCTATAACAATATTATGAAGATTATCGTTTTTGATGCTTACGCCGTTGTCTAATACACTTGTAACTATTAACACCCTTTGCGTAAACTTAGCTGTTTGCTCAATCTGCTCTATAATTTGACCTTTTTCCTCTGCATTAACAAATGCAGATATCTCTTTGAGCTTACTATGCAGAAACTTGCCATCGTCTTTATTTGCTACAAATATCAGCCATTGTTCGTTGCTGTTTTGGTCTGTGATAGCTTCAATGATTGTTTCCCAGTTGCTAAAGAATTTTACGTTGGCTTTATATGGTCTTGGCGGGAAGTCGTATTCATGGATTTCTTTTGGAAGATTTTTATATAATGTATCCATTTCGCTTTTATGTTTTTCGTATGTTGCAGATAGCTCGTTGGGAGTTATTTCATCTGTGCTCTTCATAATGCCCGCTTGTATTAAAGGCATTCTTTCACGGCTGGCGAAATAATGTAGGCGGCTGAAATAACAGTTATTTTGAGCCACATTCTCTTCATATGCTATGATACTCTTAACATCCTCTGGCGTGGCACTCATGTATATTCTTTGCTTGTAATAGCTGTATGTAAGAATATTTTCGAGAATATTGCATGTCTGATAGTTAAACGAAGCATCCGCTGTAAAGAAATGTGCCTCGTCCATGACTACATATTGTATATTTTGTGGAAGCATGAGATTATTTAAGACTGTGTTGAGATCGCCGGTAAATTGTTGGTATGTGAGAACTATTAAGTTACCTACCCGGTTTATTCCATTCATCGAATCCGACGAATAAGAGTATCCGAGAGAAAGCTTGCAAGAATCGTTTAGTATCTGTCTGACTAACGCAGTGCGATTGACGAACATTAAAACACATCCGCCATTCTGCTTTGCAACTTCAGTTAGCTTATTTTCAATATAGTATGTTTTTCCTGTTCCGGTGGGTGCTTTGACTAAAATGGGCACGGGCGGTATACCATTCATACTATTAAACGCAAGATTAAGACTTTTCTGCTTGTCAAAAACTTTTGGCATGACATCTGCCACCCATGTTCCGTTTACCGGTTCCTGGGCATAAGGCATAATATATCCAGCAGTAATTCCCATCATAAGCGATTGACTTTGACCCATGTTATTACCTCCACTATATTAATTTTTCCAGATTTTTGTGAAGAAAAAATGCAAAAATGCAAAAAATACATATAATAAATATTTTTTCACACTTTTTTTATAAATATTATAATATATTTAGCATACTATTTCAATATTTCCTAAAACTTTTTCATTGAAGCTAAATGTTGAAAGTATGACCTTTGTTTACTAAAAAACAAAGCAGAGATAATATGACAGACACGAAGCGATAATTGCCCCGTGTCCGTCTCGATTTATGCGCCGATTTGTTTAACCTTTCTGTAGAATGTGGTCTTTGTCATATTAAGCTGTTGCATAGCATCCACTGCTGAAATCCGCCCGCTTCTCCATTGTAATATTACTGCCTCAAACTCAGGAAAGGACTTCGGCTTTCGTCCCTTATAAACTCCCTGCTCTTTGGCGATAGCTATTCCCTCACGCTGACGTTGCAGTATATATTCCCGCTCAAGCTCTGCGACTGCACCGAAAATTGTCAACATGAATTTGCCTGTCGGCGTGGTAGTATCTATCACTTCTTTCTTTGAGACAAATTCAACATGCTTCTTGGTGAGCTGTTCGACCAGTTCCAACAGGTCGCGGGTGTTGCGGGCAAATCTTGAAATGGATTCGACTATGACGGTATCGCCGTCACGAACGAAATTCATCATCTTTTTAAGCTCAGGGCGGTCGGCGTTCTTTCCGCTCATCTTGTCGATGCAAACCTTATCCACCTCGAGACTATTCATAAGCACCTCTTGTCTTGCGGTATTCTGTTCTGCGGTGCTGATTCTGATGTATCCAACTTTCATGGCACTTCTCCTTTCCCATTAGGGTCGCCAAATAAAACGGAACATTCCAAAAGGGCAAAACAAACTTATATGGGACGCTTTTTCGGTGTCCCGTTAGACTATACCCAAATGGGACTATGTTGCGAAAAGGAACTCTTCGATTTCGTCAAGCGTGTAGCCCTCAATCATGAGTTCGTCAATGTCCTCTGGTGTGTATCCCAAGTGACAAGCTACGTGCTTCAGGTCTTTGCAATACTCCGACTCTGCTTCGTCCATCTCGGGCATAATTCCTTTGCTCGGTGCAGACCATATGTCTTCCCAGCCGTGATGGTATGGGATGAGGCTATATGAATAGTAAAGCTCCATGTCGTCGAATTTGGAGCGGGATTGTCTGCCTGCACTGTCAATGCGTAAGATTTCACCGCTATCTATTTTGACTTTCTCATGTTTGCCAAAGTACATATGGAGTTTCTTTAATCCAGCTGTAAGGATTTCTTCAGTAGAAGCATAGATGTAAAGACCTCTTTCGGGATAGTGGTATAGGCAAAGCGGATTGTCTCCCTTAACTATGTAAAGGTTATCTGCTGAATCTAAAACTGTGATGGTCATACTGCCATGAAGCTGTTCAGCCATATAGCTAAGACTGTCAAAATTAAGTTCATGCTTGCTTTCTATGAGCTGCACAGCTATGTATGAATCGGTTTCTATGTGGGTTAATGGCAGGTTCTCTGCTTTTCTTATCTGCTCATCGTTGTAGATGACCCCATTGTGTGCAAGGGCAAAGGAAACATCAGCTCTGCCATAGAACGGGTGATTGTTGAAGTTCAACTTTTCTGAACCCTGCGTAGCCATTCTGGTGTGACCCATAACAGTGCTTACTCCATCGGGGACATTGTATCTCATGATGTGAGCAGGGAGCGGGCGCTTGTATATGCGTAGCTTTCCACTGTAGTTATACGCAATGCCGGTGGCATCTGTCCCTTTGGCTTCACAAGCTGTTGAGAGAACGGACAAGATTCGATTCATCTGTCTTTTGCTAAGACTGTGGTTATTGTCCGGTTTCAGCACATAGGTAAGTAGAAAATGTCAGCACATAGGTAAGCCCGGTTTCAGGACATAGGTAAGTCTTTCTGGTATAATGGAAGCCAAGAGGTGAAAATTATGCCATGGAAGGA
>CALDFS010000012.1 GCA_937942105.1 uncultured Ruminococcus sp.
AGAAGATACTGGCAGAACAGCCACGAAGCCAGAACCTCCTGCGAATCAGGCTTGTTGAAGATGCAGATGGAAGGTCCCTGGGATATCATTTGGGGGTTCTGCGGGTCAACCTGCGGAATCATGCGCACGGCGGTTTCAAACTCTACAAACTTATCCTCTGCGATGTCTGAAAGGGGGGCATGCGAGCCCATCCATGTTGCTCCGGCAGTGGAATCTATCGCAAAAACGCACTGCCCGGCATTCAGGAAGTTTGCGGGATAGCTTGATATCTTAAATGTGGAAAATGCGCCCTTTTCAACATGAGAGGCTATTGTGTACAAAAAGTCCCTTGTGGTGTCGTTGAATATGCCGATCTCGCCGAAGCTGCTGGAATATTTTGCACCGCTTTGTTTAAGGTACTGTATCATCATGTTGTCGGTCGATTTGTATATAAAGGGTATCATGACCTTCTGACCATTTAACAGATATGTCCCGCTTGAATCCTTCTTTGCGGCGGCGTCGGCAACTTCCCATATAAAGTCCCAGGTAACAACGTCCGGAACTTCGTAGCCAAGCTTTTCAACGTAGGTCTTGTTGATGTAAAGCGCTTCTGTCGAGCGCATAAAGGGGACTGCGTAGTGTGTGCCGCTAAGAATACATTCATCAAGAAAGCTTTCAACGATTTCAGACTGCTTCGGCGAATCAAATTTTACTTCCGAGCCGCCCAGACCGTATTTCTCATCCTCAAACAGTGAATCCAGCGGAACAACGGTGTTTTCGCCGGTGAGATAGGTTGCAATATGGTCGGGATATGTTATGCAGACGTTCGGTGTGGTCCCGGTTGCTATGTTTGTTATAACGTCGTTGTAAATCCTGCCGTAGTCGGTGTAAAGCCTAAGATTTATGCTTATGTTTGGGTAGAGCTTTTCAAAATCGGCAATAGCCTTCTCGTAAATAGCGGTCTGGGTCTTGTTGGTGTCGTTCTTTGCCCAGAATGTAAGCTCGTAATCCCGTGATTCGTCAAATTCTGCGGGGATATTAAAAGCCTCGGTCTTCCGCGAACCGTGACATCCTGTAAAGGTCAGTGAGCTTACAGCCATAACAGCCGCACAGAGGATAGAAAAAGTCCTTTTCATCCCTTGGTTCCTCCCCTCGAAACGCCCTCCATTATCTTGTTGCGGAAAATAAGGAAGAGTATGATAAGCGGGACGGATATAACCACAACCGCCGCCATCATGGCAGGGATATTCTCTCTTCCGAAGCCGTTTTCGCGAATTTCCTGAATACCGTTTGAAACAAGATAGTAATTCGGGTCGTCGGTAATAAGCCTTGGCCAGACGTAGGAGTTCCAGCACTCTATAACCTTAAGAATTGTGACAGTTATGACAGTGGGGCGGCAAATAGGAATCATTATTCGGCAGAGGTACTTGAAATCGGATGTGCCGTCAACCTTGGCGGCATAATAAAGCTCATC
>CALDFS010000013.1 GCA_937942105.1 uncultured Ruminococcus sp.
TTCAGCCGCGGGATGGGTTTCGTTTTGGCACCGATGCGCTTTTGCTTGCGGCTTTTGCGCGCATCCGGCAAAAATAACCGCCGCAAGCAGAATCGGAATAATTCTTTTCATATTTTAAGCTCCTTGTTTCCGGGCTTCCGAAATGTTAATACCTGAATTACTCGGTAAACTCTGTCAGCATTTTGTTCAGCTCTTCAAGATAGTAGTCGAACTTCTCCTGATTGCTTTCCTTTATCTGTGCCCACGATGAAACGTTGCTGCTTCTTGCAAAGCTCTGGAATTTTGAAGATACATCGTCAAGGCTCTTGCCAACGCCGTCGTAATAGTCGATTATTGCAACGTCGCCGTAGGAAACAAGCTCCATGCAGGTATCGTACATTTCGAGCATTTCATCCGTCCAAAGGTAGGTTTCCTTAAGCTGCTTGCGGTCGATATCTATAACGGTCGGGTCAACCTGCTTGAATCTCTCGCAGGAGGCTAAAAGCGCCACGCCCTCGGGGTTGTCGCAGCCGGCGACTATGCAGTATGCCGTTTGAGTGGCTTCAAGATAATATCTGCCGTCGCCGTTCTCGTTTCTGGGAACGGGCACGAACATGATCTCGTTCTGGGTAACATCTCCCCAAACACTTGAAATCTCCTCAACCGGGCCGGTGAATGCCCAGGAGCCTTCTATGTAGAACAGAAGCTTGCCTTCCTTCATGCCACCGCCGTCAACCTCGTTTCTAAGCTTCCAGCCGCGCTGCCACAGGGGATATACGCATTCGTTCTTGCACAGGTTGTAAACAACGTCCGCAGCCTGCTGGGGTCTGGGGTCGTCGATACGGGATTCAAACAGACCGGTGCTGGGGTTGTATGCAATAATATTAGTGCCGCAGGATGCCATTATCGCACTGTCCCATGCCCAGCCGTCAAGGGCGAATCTGTCATCATCAACGTCCGAGAACTCAATGCACATATCCATGAATCTGTTCCATGTCCATTCGTCGTTGGCATAAAGCTCCGCAGGGTCGTCAAAGCCATATTCGTCCATAGTACGTCTGTTGTATGCGCATACTCTTGAGAAGCGGGTGGTTGAAATCATGGTATAGTGCTTGCCGCCGAGTGAGAAGTATTTGTCGGCATATTCCTTTATTCCCTGCCACAGCGGGTCGTTGTAGTCGATATATTCGTCAACCGACTGGAAGATTCCCTTTATTGCGCGCTCTGGGAAGGTGTCGGATGCTCCGGGATAACCGTCGGGAGCGTCGCCTGCCAGAATCAGGTTTGCAAGGTTGTCGTATCTTGCGTTGTAGGTAGTCTCTATCCATTCGACCTCGCAGCCGTACTTTTCCTTGAAGGTGTAATAGCCGGTGTTTACTATTTCATCCTCGGAATAGTTGTGGAAGTCATCGTCCCAGGAAAACCACTTTACGGTTGTGCCGGAAGCCGCGCAGGTCTCAGCATCGGGAAGCTTGATTCCTGCCGCCGCCAGAATGGCTTCACTGTCCTCAGTCGAAAGAGTTACTTCAACGATTTGCCGTCCGCTCTTTCCGCAGGCTGTCACAGAAAACAGAAGGACAGCCACAAGTATCAGCGCAGAAAGCTTTTTAAATATGGATTTATTCATATCATTCACCTTTTCCTTTCATATGGGTGCTTTTGCTGATACAATTATACTAAAACATTATCCGATTGTTTTCTACTGCATTTATTTTCAAAGCTGATACTATTACACTGCTTTTGACTTTGACCATCACAAAAAAGCAGCTGAAAAATTGTGAAAAATGACAGTGTTGCAATCTGAACTTGCAGGTGATATAATGCAAAGTAACAGGAAAGCCGGGGATTATTCTGCAAAAGGGCTTATATAAATGTATATTGCGGTGATACTATTTCACAAAAAAATGGGGGATGATGATATGAAGGAATATGAGCACCTGTTTGAAAATATCCACCACACGACAGCTCAGAAGCTTTACAAGTGCAAGCCGAGCAAGATTCCGGACTATATCCTGCGCGTAGGGCTTCACTGGCATAACGAGTTTGAAATAAATATCATGAGGGATGGCGCCGCCATCTGCCGCATCGGAACCGAGATTTATGAGCTTCACAAGGGCGATATCATTATAAAGGTCCCGGGGATTCTTCACGAAACCCACATTCGGGATGGCGGCTTTGCTTACTACGACACCATGATCTTCCATGCCGACCTGTTCGGAATAGGCGAGTACGAGCGAAGCTATATAGAGGTGCTTGGCAGGCTGATAAGCCAGAAGGACGTAATTAAGAATCCCATAAGAACGACCGACAGCGGGTATGACAGAATATCGCTGCTGCTGAACGATGCAGTTTCGGCGGCAGGGCAGGACACGCCCATTTCCGACCTGCTGTTAAAAAGCAGACTGATCGAGCTGCTGTATGAGCTTGTAAGGTGCGGATATATCGTGAAAAACGAGTATCCCGCCAAGCGCGATGCTGATATGGAGGTTTTGCAGCCGGTGCTCAAATATATCGCCGACAATTATACTGCGGATATAAAAATATCCTACCTTGCAAGGCTTACCGCCAGAAGCGAGACTGCCTTTATGGCTCTGTTTAAAAAGGTTATGGGCGTTCCGGCTATGGAATATATCACCCATCTGCGAATAAATGCCTCCTGCGAGATGCTAAGGTATACCGACCAGAAGATAATAGACATCGCTCAGAACTGCGGATATTACAATCTTTCCAATTACAACAGGATATTCCGCAAAAAGATAGGAGTAACACCAAAGGAGTTTCGCAATAGGTTCAAATCCTCCGAGGAATCGGCCGATACTGCAAAATAGCATCGCTCTGCGATATGCTGCATTCGGTGCGAGCCTTCAATAATCACATAAAAAGCCGCCGCAGAATCAACAACAGCGTGATTTTGCGGCGGCTTTGTCTTTTTTGATTTTATACTTGTTTCCAGCTAAAAAAGTATCCAGTCTATGCATGGCTTTGAC
>CALDFS010000014.1 GCA_937942105.1 uncultured Ruminococcus sp.
CCATAAAAAGGTTTGGCAAAGGCTTTTGGTAGTGCTTGCAGGTGCATTTATGAACCTTGTTCTTGGCTTTGTTATACTTGTAATAGTTACTGCTTGCTCTGACGCTATCGTTTCGACTACTGTTGCCGATTTCTATACTGAAGACGCTGCCTCGCATATCAGTGGACTTGAACCGGGGGACAAAATTGTAAGAGTAAACGGCATGAAGGTGTATACCGATACGGACATTTCCTATCAGTTCCAGATGGATGAGGATGCCATATTTGAAATGACAGTCATAAGAAACGGTCAGAAGGTTATTCTGCCGTCGGTCAGGTTCGACACTACCGAAGCCGAGGATGGCACAAAGGCTGTACACATAGATTTCAGAGTGGTTGGCGAAGAGGTTACGCCTGCATCTGTAATCGGGTATTCATCGCGCAAATTCGTTTCTGTTGCAAGAATGATATGGCTCTCACTTGCAGACCTTGTAAAGGGCAGATATTCCATCAACGACCTTTCGGGTCCTGTGGGAATTGTAGGTGCGATCGGCGAAGTTGTAGGCGAAACTCAGCATGGAATGGCTTTCGGCGAGATGCTTGCAAACCTGTGCTCGTTTGTTGTTTTCATAACAATTAACGTCGGAATATTCAACCTTCTTCCTATACCCGCGCTGGACGGTGCAAGGGCGCTGTTCCTTATTATCGAGGGAATACGCCGTAAGCCGATAAAGCCGGAACATGAGGGTATGGTTCATTTAATCGGAATGGTGGCTCTATTAATATTGATGGTTGTTGTAACTGTCAGCGACGTTATGAAATTGTTTTAAAGGAATGATATTATGAATGTTAAGCCTGTAAAGCTGAAAGACATTACTTTTGACGGCAAGCATATCTATGTTCAGTCCATGCTCAACATCCGCGCCGACGATATCGCAGGAAGCGTTGCGCAGGCGACAGCACTTGAAAAGGCAGGCTGTGAGATAATAAGGGCATCTATACCAAACGAAGCTGCGTTGGAGCTTATCCCCGCTATAAAGGAGCGCGTCAGCGTTCCGCTTGTTGCCGATATTCATTTTGATTATCGGCTGGCTTTGGCAGCTGCTGAGAGGGGTATCGATAAGATTCGTATTAACCCTGGAAATATCGGTTCAAGCGACAAGGTAAAAGCGGTTGCAGACTGCTGTAAACAGCGTGGAATCCCGATAAGAATAGGCGTTAATTCAGGCTCATTGGAAAAGGATATACTTGCAAAATACGGCTCACCTACGCCGGAAGCTTTATGCGAAAGCGCCATGGGTCATATAAAGCTTTTGGAAAGATTTGATTTTGACGATATCGTTGTTTCAATAAAATCGTCGGACGTTCAAAAAAATATCGCGGCATACCGCCTAATGCGCCAGATGTGCCCGTATCCTTTGCACCTCGGAGTTACCGAGGCGGGTACATATAATATGGGGCTTATAAAGTCCGCAATAGGAATAGGCTCGCTTCTGTGCGATGGCATTGGCGAGACTATAAGGGTGTCGCTTACCGACGACCCTGTAAAAGAGGTTAAGGCGGGAATAGATATTCTTAAAGCGATTGGCAAGCGTGGGGGAGTAAGGTTAGTTTCCTGCCCTACCTGCGGAAG
>CALDFS010000015.1 GCA_937942105.1 uncultured Ruminococcus sp.
CTTCGGAACCTTGGATGCTATATCCTTTATCATATCTAAATCCGAGATGTGTACTATAAGCGGATTGTCGCATGGGCGACCCTTTGCCGCAAAAATCTTTCTTACTGCCGCTTCGTCATAAGCATTTGCCGCAAGACCGTATACCGTTTCTGTCGGAATGGCCACGACCTCAGACTTTTTTAGCAGCTCTGCGGCAGCTATAATATCATCCTCGGATGCTGACAGCATAAGAGTATCCATCAATAACCGCCCTCCTGCTGTTTTGCAAGCTTTGCCGCCTGATCTGCGGTTGCAAGAGCGTCAATAAGCTCGTCAAGTGCGCCGTTCATAATAGCGTCAATTTTATACAGCGTTAAGCCGATTCTATGGTCGCTTACCCTGCCGTCAGGAAAGTTGTAGGTTCTTATTCTCTCCGAACGGTCGCCGGTGCCTATCTGGGAGCGGCGTTCGCCGGCTATGGCCTTCTCCTGCTCTTCCTGCTTCATTTCCAAAAGGCGGGAGCATAGCACCTTCATTGCACGCTCCTTATTCTTCTGCTGGCTTCTTTCATCCTGACATTCAACTACCATACCGGTCGGCAAATGTGTGATTCTGACCGCTGATTCAGTTTTGTTGATATGTTGTCCTCCGGCTCCTGACGAGCGGAAAACGTCAATCCTAAGCTCCTTATCATCAATATTCAACTCTACCTCTTCTGCTTCGGGCAAAACTGCGACTGTTGCTGTGGATGTTTGAATTCTTCCCTGAGATTCGGTTTCGGGAACTCTTTGAACCCTATGCACTCCGCTTTCATATTTAAATCGGGAATATGCGCCATCCCCTTCAATCGAGAAGGAAACTTCCTTTATACCGCCAAGCTCGGTTCTGTTGGCGTTTATGACTTCCGTCTTCCATCTTTTAGTTTCAGCATACATAGTATACATTCTGAAAAGCGAATTGGCAAACAGAGCGGCTTCCTCACCTCCGGCGCCTGCGCGTATCTCTATGATGACGTTTCGGGAGTCGTTAGGGTCTTTGGGCAGGAGCATTATTTTTATCTCCTCAGAAAGCCTTGCAGCGCTTTCCTTGGCTTCATAATATTGCTCCTGTGCCATATCGCGCAAGTCCTTATCTGATTCGGTATGCATTATTTCTTCAGCCTCACTCATTGCCTCCTGTGCTTTCAGGTATGCGCGGTAAGCCTCAATAATCGGGGTTAGCTGAGAATATTCCTTCATCAAATCGCGGTACAAGGTGTTGTTGTTGACCGTTTCGGGCATCATAAGGCGCTCGTTTATCTCATTATATCTATCGTTGAGGGCTGAAAGCTTCTCAAACATTTATATCATTCCTTTATTCGTTATTGTTTTCCCTGTTGGTAGAGTCGATGCTTTTCACGTTCTTTTCGGCTTTCAGGCGGGGTATCATAAACTCGTGCCCACAGCCGCCGCATCTGAGCTTGAAATCCATGCCGGAGCGCAGAACAAGCATCTTATTTGACCCGCACGGATGCTTTTTCTTCATTATCAAAACATCGCCCTTGTGTATATCCATACTAAAGTGCCCCCGGTCGTATTATATTCTGACTAAGCTATCACACCGTCATACTTGTTTATTATAGCACATTCTTTTGAGTATGGCAACACCAAAATAGCGTTTTTACAAAAGAAAAAAGCGCCGAATCAGCTTCGACGCTTTAATTCATCCAAAACTTAAATCAGTGCTTCTTAGAGAAAGCAACAGCAGCTCCGGCCATAACCATGGGGATTACGGAAAGAACTATACCGGTCTTGGGGTTTTCGTCAACAACGGGCTCATTGTCTTCAACGGGAACATTGGGTTCATCAACATCGATAGTATCACCGTCATCAGTGCTCTCAGCAAAAGCTGCAACAGTGAGCATGGAAAGAGCCATGACCAAAGCCAAAAGCATAGCCAATAATTTCTTCATAATAATTTACCTCCTTGAATTTTGCGGAAAACAGACGAATTCTTTTAACCGCTTTGCAATACTTATTATACATTGATTTGTCCGATTTTACTATTGCCAAAATATACAATGTTTCTTTAAGATATTTATGAAAAAATAAGCATTGTGCAAAAAAGCTTAAAATATTGCATTGTAATTGTAAACTTTATGTGAATTAACTAAAAGCATTTATTTAAAGTGTTAGTTAATTAAATCACATTTTTTGAACTACAGTTATACAATTATGTAACTCGGCTTCTAATATAAGCAAGCAAAGCAATAGATTCAAAGCTTTCTATTTTACATTTTCACTGGGTTCGATATTCATGACAATAGTTGTAAGAGTGTTGTTTTTAAAGGAAACGCTTGTGCTTTTAAGGCTGCTCTCGACAAAATACTCGTTCTTCGTGATATCATCGGTATAGCTGTTGCTGTTATTGGGATTCTTGGTAGAGTTAAAGGTAGATGTATATACCTTGCCCGACTTGATCTTATATCCGTCCACCTTAAGCTTAAGCTTTTCGGTCTTGCCAGTGCTGTTAAGAATTACTGTAACAAGCTTCTTTCCGTCCGGCGAGATGAATGCGGTAACATTTGAATCGGTTATGTGCGAATCCGTATTGATCCTTTTGTATCCCTGTTTGATGAACTTTGAGAAGTGCATCATGGTGTAGTGATTGGCACGCCTTACAATTTCGGGACTGTTGCGCCAGTCATCCACCTGAATCAGGCAGTTTGCGGCATCAGTAATCCAAACGCCGTTCCAGTAGAGATACGCCGAGATGTTTTCATAATTCAGCTCGTTTATAAGCTTATTGGCATGATCGATGAAGTCATTGTTATACCATTCAGTCTGCCAGAGCTTATAATCCTTGCCGAACTTATTGTATACATCGGAATAGGATTGCGGTGTATTCACACTTCCGTAAAGATGGTGAGCAATAAGTCCGAAGCTGTCCGGATCTGCCTCGATAAGAGGATCAATGTAAGAGCTGATTATATGTTCAGTGTCAGCCATTACCTCAGCGCCGGTGAGTATTGGCGCGTCATCCCCAAAAGCCTCTTTAAACGCCTTATAGACGGCCATATGAGCCTTCCAGTAAGCGCAGTGATACTTGTTTTCCGTCGGACCGAGGTAGAATGGAATTTCGTTTCTGTCCTTTCCCTGCTCGTCCTTTCCTACGCCCTGAAGCTCGGTTTCATTGGATATAGAGAAATAGTGAACCGGAATTCCGGCTTTTTGGAACAGCTTAACAGATTCAACGCAGAAATCGGCAAGCTTATCATACACATATTCGCCGTTTTTATCCTTGGCAAGTGTGTAGTATGTATGGCCTTCATTGTCCTTTTTGGTAAGAGAGACGAAATCAACGTCTCTGTCGTACTGTCCCCAGCTTGTTACTATTACAATAGGCTCAATACCACGCTTTACTGCGGCGTCGTAATAGGCTTTATACGCTGGATAGTTTGTATTCTCCCACGTACCGCCGTATCCTCTTACCTTGTTAAGGTCGCGGAATCTTAGGATATTGAATTCGCAGTCGTTAAAGATATAATCAAAGCCGGTTTCCCTATTGTCAACAGTTGTCATCCAGTCACCGTACCATGTGTATGAGGCTCCCCAGCCGTCCATCGTCTGATATGTAACGGTAGGGTCAAAGTTTATGCCCGGCACACCCGATTCCGACCATCTTACAATAATCGAGTAAACGGTATTGCCCTCGCCGCCGACTCCGAAATTGAGTACCTTTGAAAGGCTAAGATTGCTTCCGTCATCCTCGTGCTTGGTTGAGGTATAGGCATTGATCAGTCCTGACGCCGAAAAGCTTATCACTTTTTTTGAGCCGGATGACAGCAGCTTGCCGTCGTCATATGTCGCCCATGTATAGTGACCGTTCTCCTTTATTGTGTAGCTTTGCAAAAGCAGGCTTACGTTTGCACTGCCGGAATAGGTTATCTCAATGGTTGCGCCTTTCTTTTGGATTGCTTTGAGGAAGGATTCCATCTCCTGCGGCTGCATATACTGCGTGATGAATGCCGGATACCAGCCGGTAAGCTTCTTTTCGCCGCTGAAAACCGTATGGGATAATTTGGTGGTAGTTTCTGCAAATGCGCTGATATTCATTGCGGATATCATAATAATCGCAGACAACAGAAGGCATATAAGCCTTAGTGATTTCTTCATAATATAATGCTCCTTTAATTTATCGTCAGCCCTTCTTATATCCGAAGGGGTTGCTGCGCTGCCAGTTCCAGGAATCTCTGCACATATCGTCTATGCCGTATTTTGCTTTCCATCCAAGCTCGTTGAGCGCCTTTGTGGGGTCGGAGTAGTTTTCATCTACATCCCCTGCGCGGCGAGGGCAGATAGCGTATTTAAGCGTTTTTCCGCAGGCTTTTTCGTATGCCCTTATAACGTCCAAAACGGAATACCCTATACCTGTTCCGAGATTATATATCTGAACGCCGCCGGTGGATTTTTCGAGCTTTTCAAGAGCCTTGACATGACCGTCAGCCAAGTCGCAGACGTGGATATAATCGCGGACACCTGTGCCGTCATGGGTCTTGTAGTCGTTGCCGAAGACGTTGACCTGTTCCCTTCTTCCGACAGCGACCTGCGCGATATACGGAACAAGGTTGTTGGGGATTCCCTGAGGATCCTCGCCTATTCTTCCGGAGGGATGAGCGCCGATTGGGTTGAAGTAGCGAAGAAGCACTACCTTCCAGTCATTATCAGAGGTGTGAACATCGGTCAGAATCTGCTCTATCATGCTCTTTGTCCAGCCGTAGGGGTTTGTGCAAACACCTTTAGGGGCTTCCTCAGATATCGGGACCTTCTCGGGAGTTCCGTAAACGGTTGCGGACGAGCTGAAAATGATATTCTTAACATTATGTGCGCGCATAACCTTAAGAAGATTTAATGTGCCGCCGATATGTTTTCATAGTACTCAATAGGCTTTGAGACGGATTCGCCAACAGCCTTCAGACCTGCAAAGTGAATAAGCGCAGTGATATCGGGGTTTTCTTCAAAGATTTTCTCAATTGCGCCCTCGTCCATCATATCAGCCTCGTAAAGCTTTACCTTTTTGCCGGTAAGCTCCTCAACGCGGCGGATTGATTCCGGGCAGGAATTTGCATAGTTATCGAAAACGACAACGTCATAGCCCTTTTCCAAAAGTGCCAAAACAGTATGCGAGCCGATATATCCGGCTCCGCCGGAAACAAGTATTGACATTCTGCATTTCTCCTAACATATATCTATATTTTTCGGTTATTCAACCGAAATAATAAACGTTGTAACGCTCTCCGGCGGAAGGACATAGGCAAATCTTTCGCCGTCAAAAACGATATTTTCAGTTTCCGCCAGGTTTTCCTGCATGGTCGTGGTATATGCTTTAATGCTCTTAAGCTCGCCGGCGTCGGTCAGCTTGAAATTCTGACCATAGGTATTTAGCGAATGATTTACCGCAACTACGACCACTTCTCCATCCCCCTTGAACGCCGAAACGCTAACACCGTTTGCGGGGTTTTCGGTAGCGCCGATTCTTATATATCCGGGGCGGACGAATTTTGAGAAGTGAGCCATACAGTAGCCGCGCTTACTTATGGTTCCATCCTCTTTCATGGGACCGTAAAACCTTCTTATATACCACCAGACATATGCCTGCATATTGCCTTCGGTCATGGCATCGGAGATGTTGACGGCTACATCGACCGCTTCCGGCCATGTGTCAGCATCGGAGGAGCTGTTCGGAACGTAAACCTCGGTCATCCAAAGTTCCTTGCCATCACCCTTCTGCTCGAACAGCGGGAAGCTCATATCCTTTTTCTGCGTGCCATAGAAGTGAGTGCCGAAGATATCTATTTTAGATAAGGCATCCTCGTTGTTAAGAATCTCGTTGTAATAATCCTTTCTATACTGGAAAGATTCAGGAGTCATCAATCGGCAGTCAATAGCATCAGAATAATTAAGGATGAAGTCCATTATCTCTTCGGTTGACCACCATGTCCATTCATCGGCATAGTCCGGCTCGTTCTGGATGGATATTGCATACAGCTCTACGCCGTTTTCTTTCATATAGGAAACAAAGTCATTCAGATGTGCGGCGTATTCTGCATACTTGTCGTGGCGAAGGCGCTTTGCGTTTGTGTTGCCGTTGTGATTAAAGGTTTCACACATATTTGCAGGAGGATTCCATGGGGATGCGAATATCAGCGCGCCCTCCTTCTGAGCTGCCTTGGCTGTTTCAAGCTCACGGCTCCAGTTGTTTTTATCGGGGTCTACCTGAATCCTTAGAATTGTAAATCCGAGCTGATCCTCGCCGTTCTGGAAGGCGGTCTTGCGCTGGTCTTCGGTAAGATCGTCTATCCAGCACGGAAAGTTTATTCCGCCGAAGCCCTGAATAGTCTGATGCTCCTCAGAAGCTATTACCTCGACCCAGTTTGATTCGGTTGTCCCCTTCAAATCTGGAGCATATGGCTCAGACTGACCGCAGGAAACAATCGGCAGTAGCATTAAAGCGGACAGAATTACGCAGACAAATCTTTTAAACGTTATCATAGCATTACCTCACACGTTATTATTTGTTTTCTTGACCCAAAGCGAGGGCATAAAGGCGAATATCAGTGGGTAAATCTCAAGTCTGCCAAGCAGCATGGAGATTGACAGCACTATCTTAGAAAACGGTGTATAGTCGGCGTAGCTTCCCATGGGGCCGACCGCCCCGAAGCCAGGACCGACGTTGTTAAAGCATGCCGCAACGGACGAAAACCTTGTCTCAAAATCGAACGGCTCGAAGGATATCAAAAGGAATGTGATGAAATATATACCCATGTAAAGAGCGAAATATATTCCTACGCCGGTAAGCGTCTGATCGTCCATCTTTCTGCCGTCAAGGCGGACAGAAGATACCGAGCGCGGATGAATCATCCTGTTGAATTCGCGGCGGACGGATTTAAACATCATAAGCACTCTTGAAACCTTCAGACCGCCGGCTGTTGAGCCTGCGCATCCGCCTATAAACATAAGCATGAACAGTATCGCCTTTGAAAGTGCAGGCCACTGGTTGAAGTCAGCCGTTGAAAATCCCGCAGTTGAAAGTATTGACATGGTTTGAAAAGCAGAGGCACGGAAGCTTTCACCAAGGCTTGCGTAAAGAGGGCGGATGTTGAACGTTATTGTCGCAACCGAGAAGAGGATGATTCCAAGGTATGTCCAAAGCTCGTCGGAAGAAGCAATCGCTTTGAACTTACGCATAAGCATGAGAAAATATATATTGAAGTTCGCCGCAAACAGCACTAAGAAAATTGTAACAACCCACTGAATATAAGGGCTGTAACCGGCAAGGCTGTCAGAATCTATGCCAAAGCCGCCGGTTCCCGCTGTGCCGAAGGTGTAAACGGCACTCTCAAAAAGGTTCATACCTCCGGCGCAAAGAAAGATTATCTGAGCAACGGTAAGCCCGATATATATAAGATAAAGAATCTTGGCTGTCTGGCGAACCCTTGGAACAAGCTTTCCGACAACCGGACCCGGCATTTCGGCTCGTATTATGTGGATAGAGCGGTCGGCAGTGGTGGGCAGAACCGCCATCACCAGAACAAGAACTCCCATTCCACCTACCCAGTGGGTAAAGCTTCGCCAGAAAAGTGTTCCGTGACTCATGGCTTCAACATCGCGGACAATTGATGCCCCTGTTGTTGTGAAACCGCTGACAGTCTCAAAAACAGCGTCAACGTATGAAGGAATTTCACCTGAAAGAGTGAACGGCAAAGCTCCTATAAGCGACATCAGCACCCATGAAAGCGCAACTATCACAAAACCCTCTTTTGAATATATGACCTTGTTCTTGGGTTTGAAGATAAGCACCATGCAAAGACCGATAACTGTGGCTGCCGCTATAGTTATCATGAACGAAAATGCGCAGTTTTCTGCATATACGGCACTGACTATAAGCGGCAATAGCAGCAAAACAGCTTCCGCACATATTATCTGCCCGATAACATAGAATACCATTTTACGATTCATAGCTTTATGCCTCTTATTATTTAAGAATATCTGTAAGGTCGTTAAGGCGTTCGTTTGCCGAGATGACTATGACCCTGTCGTCCACCGTTATAACGTCGTTGCCTGAGGGGATAATCGTCTTTTTACCCCTCATTATTCCGCCTATAAGTATGCCCTTTTTGATTTGAAGCTCTTTAAGTGGGACATTTGTAAGCTTCGATTCGCTGTTGACAACAAATTCCAGTGCCTCTGCCTTGCCGTCCATAAGCTTATAAAGAGTCTCCACGCGGGATCCTTCGGCGTTTTCCAAGGCTCTGGCGTATTTTACTATCACCGAGGAGGTTATATCCTTTGGCGAAACGATACATTCTACTCCGATTTTTGATGCCATTGAAGCAAGCTCGTCTTTATTTACCTTTGCTATCGATTTCGGAACCTTCTGCATTGAGGCGAATATCGCGGTAAGAATATTTTCCTCGTCGAAACCGGTAAGGGAAACGAAAGCATCTGCCGATTCTATTCCCTCTTCAAGTAGAAGCTCCTGCTGTAAGCCGTTGCCGTGGATTATGGTTGTTTCGGGCAGGATGTCGGCAAGCTCCTCGCAGCGCGCGGCGTCCTGCTCTATGATTTTCGAGGAGCTTCCGCCGGTGGTTATCATATGTGCAAGATAATAGGCTATCTTGCTTCCGCCGAGAATCATTATCTTCTTGGCTTTCTTCATAAGAACGCCAAGTGACTTCAAAAGCTTTGATATTTCAGCCGGGGAAGCCGAAAGACCAATCTTATCACCCGCCCGCAAAACAAAGTTGCCGTCCGGTATGAAAACCTGATCTCCCCGCTGAACGCAGCACACAAGCACACAGGCATTATACTTTTCCCTCATTTTGATAAGTGACATACCGTCAAGCTCACAGTCGGCGGGAAGGATTATTTCAAACATTTCAAGGTTTCTGCGCGAGAAAGTCTCTATTCTTACAGCGGACGGGAATTTCAGCACGTTATAAAGCTCGTTTGCCGTTAAAAGCTCGGGATTTATTGCCATGGAAAGCTCTAAGTGCCTTCTCATAAAGCCAAGGCTGTTATCGTTATATTCGGGGTTGCGGATACGTGCTATTGTGCGTTTTGCGCCCATCTTTTTTGCAAGGAAGCAGGAAAGCATATTCTGCTCATCGGAATCCATTGCGGCGATGTATATGTCAACGCCGTTGACACCTGCCTCGGTAAGGGTATCGTAATCGGAGGCGTTGCCGTTCACTCCCATAACGTCATATATATTCGTTATTTCCTCGATGACGCTGCGGTCGTTATCCACCGCAACAACATCGTGCCCTTCGGTAACTAATGATGAAAGTATAGCCGTGCCGATTTTTCCGCAGCCGGCAACGATGATTTTCATAATAAGACCGTCCTTTGACTTAGCATTTATCTCATTGCATTATATCTCTATTATACACCTTTGATATTTATATCAATTGCTATAATAGCATTTTTTGAGTTGTTTTGCAAGAGCAAACGTGAAATTGATTTGAATATATAAATAATAATTCTTCAACCCTTTAATTTGTCGGGATAAATGGTAAAACATTCCTGCTATAATATTCCTATAGTTGAATATAATAATATCAGCTTTTATATGGAGGTATCCAATATGATTACTTTTATTTTAGGCATGATGCTTGGTGGATTCTTGGGAGTCACCTATCTTGCGCTGTGCATAGTCGGTTCACGTGGGGAAAGAGATTATATTGAATAATAAAAAATGCCCATCCGTTTTTTTGGATGGGCAGAACGCGTTATTAAGCTTTATGTCTGCGAAGCTGCAAGCCTGCGGCAGAGCGGGTGTAATCCTGCGGGAGCTTTAAGGTCTTGCCCTGCTCGATTCCGTAATAGAAGAGTGCCGGAAGCTCCTGCATACGGACTTTAACATCCCAGTACAGGAAGTTGCTTATTAAATCCTTTCTCACATATGGCAGGAGCGTATCGACAATCACTCCGCCGGCTTCTCTTCCGTATTCCTCGGCAAGAGGCTTTAAATTCTTGCGTACAATTTCATGTATTCTGATATAAACATCATCGCTCATGATGGGAAGCATTACTTTAAGACCGTTTTCGGACTTTTTAACAAGACCGCGTTTTATAAATGCCGCTGCCTGCTCCTGCTCGTTGGGATTTAAATCCATCGAAGGGTTTTCAGAAAGAGCAAACAGAAGGGATATATTGCCGGCGTCTACCCATTCGTTTCTATTCAATATTCCGCCGTCATTTTCTGCAAACGGATATCCTTCAAAATGGTTATCTATACAGACATCGCCGTATTTTGAGGTATGGAATTCCTGAGTCAGATTGCTCCAGCTTATTCCTTTAATCAGGAAATTATCTACCGTTTCCTCGGGAGAAAGATACTTTGCGGTTATGCGGTAGCTGCGCTCGGCTTCGTCTTTTATCATAGGAAAACGGCTGTTAATTATAGCCTTCGCACTCAAGAATCCCATTTCGTTTCCTGCATGAACATACAAAAGCCAGAGAAGATAGGAATATTCAAAATCGTTTCCATAGAAATCAAGAGCGGTTATTTCGTTCTTTAAATCATAGAGCATTTCCGTGATTCTTCTGGGAA
>CALDFS010000016.1 GCA_937942105.1 uncultured Ruminococcus sp.
ACCGTCGACATCCAGTTCGTCTCGTACGCTTCGGTTATGTATTTTAATTCTTCGCCGTGCATCGTCGGACTTGCCAGCCACACCTTGGAACTGAACGGCTTTATATCATTTCGTTTTACAAACATATATCGTATCCTTCTTTTCTCAGCATCAGATACCAAACTATCCGCATCTTCTAAATTCCTGTCCCTAAAATACCATTATCACCAGTAGTAATCCAGCCCGATCTCAACGCTTCTGCCACTTCATGTATTTCAAGTTCGCTGATATCCGGCGGACTGAATGGGATAACACGCTTAGTATCATTCTCTATCATAATTCGTTCTTATCTCCCTATGAATAAATGATTGGTGTTTTAGTCTCTTGTCTGACTTATTATCTCGTAGAGCTTATCCATATCAAAAACGACTAAAAGACTACACTCGACGCCTTCCGCACACACTTAGCCATATGTAATATTAAAAAACAAAGAAATCAAATCAAAGCCGAAATTATATATAGCCATACAAGTCACAGACTAAAGAAATGAGAATTAATAAACTTTCAGGCAAAATCTTTGGATTTTATGTCTCTTATTATACATCACTGCCTGTTTTATGTCAAGAGAGAATTCTAAATTAAAGTATGCCTTATTTTGCGGCAAATATTGTTATATTTCACCAAATACTGAGGCTGAATAATAAAAAGAACACATCGGGTTGTGGTTCCGATGTGTTCTTGTACAATTTTTAGTTTGATTTTTTGAAATAAAAGTGACGTATGCTTATTAATTTTAACAACCGGCGACTTGATATCTTCCTAAACAAATCCAGTAAAACAGCTTAGTCTCTCCTGAAAATATCCCTCGTATAAACCTTCTCCTTAACATCATCCAAGCAAACATCATACCTATTGGCAATAATGGCATTGCTCTGCTTCTTGAATTCGTCAAGATTATTAACTACCCTGCTGCCAAAGAAGGTTGTTCCGTCCTCGAGTGTCGGTTCATATATGATAACCGTCGCGCCCTTGGCCTTAATCCGCTTCATAACGCCCTGAATGGATGACTGACGGAAGTTATCCGAGTTCGACTTCATTGTAAGACGATATACGCCGACAACGACTTCCTTCTCCTTCGACTCGTCATAGCTGCTGTTGGCTTCGTATGCGCCGGCAATCTCTAAAACTCGGTCGGCGATGAAATCTTTTCTTGTGCGATTCGATTCTACAATAGCTTCAATCAGGTTTTCGGGGACATCCTGATAGTTTGCCAGCAGCTGCTTTGTATCCTTCGGCAGGCAATATCCGCCGTAGCCGAACGATGGGTTGTTGTAGTGGGAGCCGATTCTCGGGTCGAGGCAGACGCCGTTTATGATTGCCCTGGTATCAAGTCCCTTCATCTCGGCATAGGTATCCAGCTCGTTGAAGTAGGATACACGGAGTGCAAGGTAGGTATTTGCAAACAGCTTAACCGCCTCCGCCTCGGTAAATCCCATAAACAGGGTGTCAATGTCTTCCTTGATAGCACCCTCCTGCAATAATTCTGCAAAGGTGTGCGCGGCTTCTACCAGTCTGGGGCTGTCCATATCCGTGCCGACTATGATTCTTGAAGGATAGAGATTATCATACAAAGCCTTTGATTCGCGCAGGAATTCCGGACTGAAAATGATGTTGTCGGTGTGATACTTTTCCCTGACAGAAGCAGTATATCCAACCGGAATCGTGGACTTTATAACCATGATGGCGTCGGGATTGACCTTCAAGACCAGCTCAATTACGGATTCAACAGCTGAGGTATCAAAGAAATTTTTCTTGCTGTCATAGTTAGTAGGAGCGGCTATTACTACGAATTCAGCGTCCTTATAGGCGGATTCTCCGTCCAAGGTGGCGATTAAGTCAAGCTCCTTTTCCGCTAAGTATTTTTCAATGTATTCATCCTGTATGGGAGACTTCTTATTGTTGATAAGCTTCACCTTTTCAGGGATGATATCTACCGCCATTACATGGTTGTGCTGTGCCAACAAAGTGGCAATGGATAAACCTACATAGCCTGTTCCGGCTACTGCAATTTTCTTGTTCATATACTTTATCTCCTCAATTATTATACTTTATAGAATTCCTTGTACCACTCAGCGAATCTTCTGAGACCTTCTCGAAGGCTTGTACTCGGCTTGAAGCTGTAATCTCTTAAAAGGGGTTCGCAGTCCGCATAGGTTACGGGGACATCGCCCGGCTGCATGGGGGCAAGCTCCTTGTGCGCCTCGAAATCGTAATCCTTGGGAAGCACCTTTGCGCGGATAAGCTCCTCCTGCAGGATGGTTACGAAATCAAGTAGATTCTCGGGGTTCTGGTTGCCGATGTTGTAAACGGCATAGGGCGGAACAGGAAGACCATCCTCCCCTACCTTGCGCTCAGGAGCACCGGTCATTACGCGCTTAACGCCCTCAACTATATCGTCAACATATGTGAAGTCGCGCTTGCAGTTGCCGTAGTTGAAAATCTGGATAGTCTGACCCTTCAAAAGCTTGTTGGTAAAGCCGAAGTAAGCCATATCCGGGCGTCCCGCAGGACCGTATACTGTGAAGAATCTCAGACCGGTGGACGGTATGTTATACAGCTTTGAATAAGCATGAGCAAGAAGCTCATTGGACTTCTTGGTTGCAGCGTAGAGCGATACGGGGTTGTCCACCTTATCGTCGGTGCTGTACGGCACCTTCTTATTAGAGCCGTAAACCGAGCTGGAGGAAGCATATACCAAATGCTCAACGCCCTTTGCACCGTTATCATATGAATGGCGGCAGGCTTCAAGAATATTATAGAAGCCAATCAGATTAGAGTTTACATAGGCATCAGGATTGGTGATGGAATAGCGCACACCGGCCTGAGCGGCAAGGTTTACGACAACATCAGGATGGTAGGTATTGAAGATATCATCAATCGCTGCACGGTCGGCAATATCTCCCCTGATGAAACTATAGGAGGATTCAGGATGTTTGGCGGCTTCCTTTTCAATCTCAGTCAAACGCCATTCCTTGATGGAGACATCGTAGTAGTCATTCATGTTGTCGATGCCCACGATTTTTATGGGCGACTGAGTTTTCAGCAACTCCAAAACGAGGTTGGAGCCGATAAATCCGGCAGAACCGGTTACAAGCACGGTTTTGTTTTTAAGTTCAACATTTTTTTCTTTCATTTTGTTATACCCCGATATTCATTCTTAATTTTAGTATAGCTTTCAAGATTTCCGACATCATAGCGGCTTCCGGGCATCTCCATTGCGTATACAGGAGATTTTGTCAAGAGCCAAGCGATGAAGCTTCCGGGAGCATCTACTCCGCAACCGTCGGCAATGGCTTCACCAATTTTCTTGCTGTCCTCTTTAGAATAGTAGTAGAACGGCGGGCAGCACCATTGGGTTTTAGGCTGAGCGGGCTTTTCCTCCATGCCGACAACACAATCGCCGTCAAGCTCCAAAACTCCGCGCTTGGGAAGGGTCTCTTTTTTCTCCTCCCAATATCTCATAACGCAGGAGGAGTTCTTTTTCTGACAAAACTCCAAGAACTTAGTCAGCGAGAAGTCGAGAACGTTATCCCCGGCAAGAACCATCATATCATCATCAATACCGAGCTTATTAACGGCAAATTCAATATCCCTCACCGCTCCAAGGCGGGTTTCGTTTGAGGATGTTCCGTCATCCACAACGGTTATTTTATAATCCTTATCCTTCGCCCAATCCTCGAAATGATGGGCAAATTTGTGATTCGATATTACAACGAATTCATCTATAGCGTTTGCTGAGCGCAGATCATCTATAAGCCAATCGACAATCGGCTTTCCGCCTACCTCTAAAAGAGGCTTCGGGAAATTCTCAGTTAAAGGGTAAAGGCGGGTTGCGTATCCCGCGGCAAGAATCAAACATTTCATATATTTTCACCATCCATAACAAAATCAGCAGAGTTATTTACAGATTTACGCCGTCAGCGCTGTGGCAGATATGTGCGCTGTACTTTCCTTTCATTTCGGGAAAAGCTTCGAGATATTCACGCTCGACCTGCTCTAATATGCTTTCCTCATAAGCCGGATCTATAAGTGCCATGCAGCAACCCTTGAAGCCCGCTCCCGAGAAGCGCCCGCCATAGATTCCCTTTGTATGGGTCATGATTTCGTACAGCTTGATAAGCTCGGGTGAACCGGTTTCCCAGTTTACTATTGAGGACCGTCCGCTCTCGAAGGAAAGGTGACCGAACTCCTCGATATCTCCCCTTCTCCAAGCTTCAGCGCCCTTTTGAACACGGTGATACTCGGTATACCAGTGCTCGGCGCGCTTAGCCCAGTTTTCTGGCAGCTTATCCTTATATTCGAGATAGACCTCATAAGGAACATCCCGCAGGTTGGTCTCCTCGAACTTGCCATAGTCCATGCCTGACAGTGCCTTGAGGGCATAGGCAGCGGAGCGGCATTCATCCACCCTCATATTGAACTTCGACGAAGCGAGCGAGCGCTCAAGCCCAGAGAAGAATATAGCAATCTCGTAGGGCTTCATAGAGGGTGCTGTGGGGATAAGCTCATAGCTGTCGTCTTTAGTATCAAGATAAAGCAGCTGATCCTTGCGGCAGTAGACCTCGCAGGATTGATCCAGCTTTCCACAGGACACGCCGACATACTTATTTTCGGCTTCCTTTGAAATGTTGATCATCTCCTGCGCGGTAAGCTTTATATTGTTCAAAGCCGACAGTGCGGACAGGAACGTGATAATCACAGCTGCAGAAGACGAAAGTCCGCCGATGGGAAGCTCTCCATCGATAACAGCGCAGAGACCGACGCGCAGAGGATATCTAGAATTAAGCGCGATAGTTGCACCGCGAAGGTGATCTGCCCAGTCGTTCTCCTTCTGCGGAGGCACCTCCATAACGTGCCATTGCGCGCGCTTAGGAAACTGCAGGGACTGGATTTCTATTACGCCGTTCTGCTTCGGACCATATGCCATGTAGATGCCCTTATCAATTGCAAAGCCGGTTATCTTGCCAAGCTGATGGTCGGAGTGAGCGCCAAGCGGGCAGATGCGGTAAGGCGTGAATGCTACGCTTTGTGGCTTCTTCAGATACACCTCTTCAAAATGCTCAAATGCACGGTGTCCCGCTCCGTCGGGAGTGTATCTGACAGTGGTGACTGACTGGGTAATCTTTTTAGATTCTGCTTTTTTGATTCTGCCATCCGCAGGCATTTCTGTTGTGTCGGGTATCAGCCAGGTTTTTTTATCTTTTTTCGCGCCGAAGACTCTGTCTTCTCTGCAAAGAAGGGTTACTCTTCTTTCAGAGACCCCCCATCTTTCGGCGGTTTGTTTTACGTTTTGGTAGGTCATTTTTTGGTCGCGGCAAGCCGCTTTCCTCCTTTATATTGGAAAAATCACGAGATATATTGTAGCACAATCGAGTGGTTGTGTCAATATATATCGTGATTTTATTTAGCAATGTCGTAATATAATTATGACATTATAGGCATGGCATAGGGCCATATTGCCATGAACTTGTCAAAAAACATGCAGTCAAAAAACACCTAAGTACGATAAAATGATATGCCCACTGTCAAGTAGACAGCAAAAAGCCTTGCACTTGGAGAATGGAAATGTATCGGTACAGTAACGGACAGATCAGTTTAACTGTTTTTCATCAGCCGATGGGAATTCGGCTGATGGAAGATAACCGCCGGTTAAGGAAAGCACAGCTCATTCCATGGGACAAGATGAAAAGAAGTATGCAGACCTTTTCCCGTCAGCCACCGGAAACGTTGCCAAGCCATTACAACTGGTGCTCGGAGCGTGCATTATCCAACAGGAGTATGGATATTCCGATGAGGAAGTGGCGCTGCAGATTCAGTGAGCTCCGTATTTGCAATATTTATGCTGATATACCGGTTTTGACGATAGCAAACCGCCGTTTGAGCCATCTTCCATGGTGCATTTTCATAAACGTCTTACGCCGGAGATCCTTGCAGATATCAATGAGATGGTAATACAGGAAGCTATCAGTAAAAGGAAAGACAAGAATTCGAAAGACGGCAAAGATAATACCGATAGCAAAGATGATAATTCGAGCAACAACAAGAACGGCGAAAACAGTGAGAACATCGAGAATAGCGAAAACAGCGTAACAATGATTGTTGATGCTACATGCGCTCATTCAAACATCCGTTATTCACAAGATGTTTCCCTGCTGAATGAAGTCAGAGAGAAAGCTAAAACATATTTACGCTATTTACGACCCAAAAGAAGGCAAGAAGCCTCGTACATACCGTAATCATGCAAGAAAAGACTATCTGAAATACGCCCGCAGCCGCAAATACACAGCGTTCCGGATCAAATCGTCAGTGTAAGCCAGCCTTTTGTGCGGCCTATTGTCAGGGGAAAGGCAAAGACTCCGGTAGAGTTTGGAATGAAGCTGGACATAAGCGTTGTAGACGGCTGGAGCAGGCTGGAATATAATTCCTTTGACGTATTGTCATTCTAAAACCTATCTCGTATAATAGTAATAGTGAGTCATATTTCAACCAACAAAAAGCCCTCACAAAA
>CALDFS010000017.1 GCA_937942105.1 uncultured Ruminococcus sp.
CCTCGGCATTCGAGAAGGTTTTTGCACCGGGTAAAGCGGTTTTCGCCCATTCAAGGCGGGCAGGGTTGATATCCGCAACGGCGCAAAGCTCGAAATCGGGGCACTTTCCGGCAACAATGCTGTTTGCGTGACCGGAGCCCATGTTGCCTATTCCGATTATTCCGAGGCGGATTTTTGATGTTGTTGACATAGTTGGTCATCTCCTGTTAGATTGTATTGTTATTATAGATATGTTTGCTTTTGCAGTATCGATATCAGACAAAAGCTTTAGGTATGATACTCTCGAATTGTATGCTCAGTTGTTCGGAAATTCCGAACAGCTGAAATCTCAGAACCCGCAGGCTTTAAGATACTCATAGCTCCGCTTCAGGCAGTCAAACGGGTTCTCGCCGTTGCAGTTGTCCTGCTCAACAAGCATATATTCTGTTCCGGCGCTTTCGGCGGACTCAAACACCCTATCAAAATTGATATTTCCCTCGCCCACTACAGACATTGTTTTTCCATAGGCAAAGTCTTTAAGATGTATGCAGGGAACTCTTCCTGCAAGGCGCTCTATCCACTGCGCTGGGTCTCCGCCGCCGGCGGTTACCCAGAAGGTGTCAAGGGTGAAGCCCATTTCGTCCGGCGCGAAGCTTTCTGCCATCTGCTCAATTATCAGCTTGCCGTTATAACGCTGAAACTCCTGGTCGTGGTTGTGGTACATGAAGTATTTTCCGCAGGCTTTAAGCACCCGGGCGGTGTTTATGTACTTTTCGTAGAACGCTTCGGGTGTGTCCCCCTCGGCAAGCTTGTAGGCGTTCCAGCCAAGACCGACATACTTGCAGCCGAAAACATCATGCTCTGCGGCGACTGCGGCAGGGTCGCTCAAAAGCTTATCCGCCGGGGTGTGGGTGAGCACGCATTCAAGACCGTTCTTATCAAGCTCGCATTTGAGCCACTGCGGGTCGAAGGCGCAGGTCCCGGAAACCTGAACATACCTATAGCCGATATCCGCAATCTTTTTAAGTGTAAGCGCAAAGCCATCCAGATTCTTGCAGAAATCGCGGACGGTGAAAAGCTGCGCGCCCACCTTCAAATTATCATGTTTCATGAATTAATTCCTTTCAAAATGTTCTTAAAAGCAGTGCAGGCGGCGTCAAAGGCAGTGTTGGAATCGGGGTAGGAGTAATCGCCGACACGTGACTTCTCGCCCTCGCGCTCCAGCTCGGCAAGTCCCTTAAAAACTGTCAGATGCGGCTCGATGGTGAACTCCCTGCCGCCCATGGCAATAAATTCCCCGGTGATTCTGGCAACGTTTCCAATGCCCGCTCCCGCCGGGACCACTCTGCCGTCCGCCAAAGCGTCCTTTATGTGCATATACTTGATGTAGGGCTTCAGCATATCCCATGCGGCAAGGGTGTCAACGCCGCACTGAACGAAGTTTGCGGGGTCGAAAACGCCTTTGAGCGCAGGGAAGGTCGTAAGAAGGTCCAGGCAGCGCTCGGCATTGTCGCCATAGATGCCCTTTTCGTTTTCGTGGCAAAGGGTAACGTCGTAATCGGCGGCCATCTCCAAAAACCTGCCCATTCTGTCTATAACCTCGCTGCGGCATTCATCCTCTTTGCCCCTGGGAACGTAGAACGAGAACATGCGGATGTTTTCTGCCCCTAAAACCTTGCTGATTTCAAGGGTGGAGCGGAATTTTTCAAGGTGCCGCTCAAAGTCATCCCCAATGCCGATTTTGCCCATCGGGCTTCCCAGCGACCAGACCTTCAGCCCGGCGTCGTTAAGCTTCTGGCGGATCAGGCAGGCGGCAACAAAGCTTAAATCCGAAACGTTTCCAAGCTCGGTTCCCCTAAGCTCAACACCGTTCAGCCCGTTGCGCTTCATGGCGGTAATCTGACCGTCAACAGTGCCGCTTGCTTCGTCTGCAAAGGCAAAAATTTTTATATTCTCCATTGATATTACCTTCCTTTCGACGGCTGATTTTTTTATTTCCGTTAAGCTTATAATACCACATTGCAGAGATTTTGCAAGACATTTTTTAAAATTTGATAATTTCGTATAGGTTTATTGCGGCATTGCATAATTTTTACGGGATTCTGCTTCTTCAAGGCGGCGGCAAGTATGGTTTCCTGCGGAATTTTTCAACAGCATAGATAAAAAGCTTTACCTTCATTTGAAAAACTTCGCACCGCGAACCGATAATTTTTTATAGACAAACCTATCATCCTGTGCTATAATACACATATAAAAACCGCAGGTGCAAGCGCCGCCCAAGCGGAATGAAAAATGAAAAAAGAAATCGGGGGCTGTAGGATGAAGTCGAAAAAAGGAAGAATCATAATAATCGCTCTGTGCGTGCTTTTCATAGCGCTGAGCGTGGGCTTATTCTTGATGATGGATAGGGACCCCACCGGTACTAAGCCGTCACACGGCGATTCTGCCGATGCCCTGCAAGCAGGGGACAATTCAGGTTCCACCGAGGATGATGGTATAACGACAGACGGCTCAGCTCCTGCCGTTACTGAATCCACCAACCCGCCCGGAGTGCCAGACAGGGTCGTTTCCACAACAGCTCCGGATGGCGGTCAAACCACCACCGCTCCGCCCCAAGCTGATACCGATACATATACAGACACCGACATTGACCCCGAAGCATTGGGCGATGGTCAGACCACCGGCAGTGCAGAGCCTGTTTCGGATGCTCCCGCAGACACAGTATCCGAGCCGGGCACAGTCCGCCTTTGCTTCGGCGGCGATACCTCTATAGACTCCGAATTTGCCGACGCCGCCAACAAATGGGGCATAGACTACCCGTGGAAAGAGGTCAGCGAGGTATTTTCGAGTGCGGATCTGGCAATAGTCAACCTTGAAACCTGTGTAAGCGAAAGGGGCGCTTCAGAAAAGCGCGAGGGGTATGGCTTCCGCACTCCCCCGGAGATGCTGGAGGGCTTTGTGAACGCCGGCATAGACATGGTAAACCTTGCAAACAACCACACCCGCGACTTCGGGTATGACGCTCTGACCGACACATTTGAGTATCTGTCAAACTACGGAATAGATTATTTCGGCGCCGGGCTGAATAAGGAACAGGCCGAGGGGCTGGTGATAAAAACCGTAAACGGTGTTAAAATCGGCTTTGCAGGCTGTAATTACGTATATCTTGCCGACGACTGCGCCGCCGCTGAGGATCACGCCGGAATCAACATGGTATATAAGATGACCGATGAGCGCACGCTTGCTTTCTTGGAAAAAATCAAGGAATACGACTCGCAGTGCGACGTGCTTATAGTTTTTATGCATGCCGGCACCGAGGAGGTCTTTGAGGTAAACTCCTACCAGAAAAAGCTGGCGCGCGCGCTGGTTGATAACGGCGCAGACATTGTTGTGGGCGCACACCCGCACACCCTACAACCAATCGAATTCTACAACGGCAAGCCGATTTTCTACAGCATAGGCAACCTTATTTTCTGGCATATCGACGATGATATCGACGGCCTGACCTGCATTTTCGATATCACCGTGGATAAGAACGGCTTCAAATCGCTTAAGCTTCACCCGCTGTTTATCAAGAGCTACAAGGTTTACTATCTTGAGCGGGACGAGGGCAAGTATGCCTCCCGCTATGCGCAGATAATCGATTTGATGAACGAGCTTTGCAAGGTAAACGGGGTGGAGTTTGACGATGAGGGAAACATGGCAGAGATTGCAAGCGAATAAAAACCAAGAATCGCAATGGCAGCTGTGAGGTAAATATGTTATATATAATGAGACACGGAAAAACCGACTGGAATATCAGGCACAAGCTTCAGGGCAGAACAAATGTGCCGCTGAACGCTGAAGGTCGCCTAATGGCGGAAGCAGCACACGAAGAATATGCAGACGTTCATTTTGACATCTGCTACTGCTCTCCCCTTGACAGAGCCAGGGAAACCGCCGAAATACTTTTAAAGGGCAGAAATATTCCGATAATTCCGGACGGTAGGCTGATTGAAATGGGTCTGGGCATATACGAGGGCTTTGAAAACAGCTTTCAGGTTCCCGACTGCCCGATAAATGTTCTGTTTAATGAGCCGGAAAACTACACGGTTCCGGTAGAAGGCGGCGAAAGCCTTGAACAGCTTTTTTCAAGAACCGGCGAATTTATCGAGCAAGAGGTTATGCCGCAGCTTGCGCAGGGCAAGGATATCCTTATTATTGGGCACGCCGTGATGAACGCGAGCATTTATTGCCGGATGAAAAACATCCCGCTGAGGGACCTTTGGTCGGTAAGAATGGAAAACTGCAAGCTGATAAGGCTGGCATAGGGCAGCGAAAGGCAGTCATGCTGAAAAATATGGAAGGATGGGAGAATATGAAGGCGTTTTTGTGCGGCGGAGGAGACGGCGCGCAGGTTGAATCTGCATATAAAAGGCTTAACGAAGTGATAGACCATTCAAAGCCCTGCCTGTATATTCCACTGGCAATGGAGCCTGATATGTATAGTACTAATTCTACGTAAAAGTGTAACTACAGAATCGCCACAAAACCGCTAGGCGATGGGTTTCGCGGCGATTCTGTAGACACTTTTTAACGTAGAATAAGTATAGCAGCTGCTGCGAATGGATTGAAAAAGAGCTTGAATGCGTTGACATTCCATGGATTGAAACGGTGAAAAGCGCAGACGAGCTGGCTTTGAAAGACTTAAACGATTTCGGAATGATATTCATTGGCGGCGGAAATACTTTTAAACTGTTGAGGGACTTGAAATCAAGCGGAGCGTTTGAAAAGATAAAGCTCTATCTAAACGGCGGCGGAGTTGTGTTCGGAGGGAGCGCCGGCGCAATAATCTTTGGCGGGAATTTAGAAGCCTGCCGGCTTGACGACGAAAACAATGCAGGCTTGAAAGATACAGCCGGGTTTGATATATTAAATGGAAGCTCGATATTATGTCACTATACCAACAGGTCTGCCGAAAAGGACGAAAGGAGCAGGAAGTACCTGCTGGAGATATCAAAGCGGACAAAATCCGTGGCTCTGCCGGAGGAGGTTACGCTTTTTGTTAACGGCGGCAATATTGAAGTCATAGGAAACAAACCTTTTTACTGCTTTGAGGGTGGAAATATAAGGACGGTCAGGGATAAAACCATTCGATTGTGACGCAAGTTTTTCCTTTCAAGACTGAGACGGAACAGATATTACTAAGCTTCAAGCATCAAGCTTTTTTGTGGGCAGACGAGTATAGGTGCAAATAAGCTGTCCGATGCGGTTGTAAACCGCTTTGATATGAGCACGGTTTTTACGCTTCCGGGAAGCAAGAATCAAGCATGAAAATTGACATACAAATTTATTAAAAGATAAGGCAAGGTGGTAAAATTGCAGCATCAAAAAATAATGATAATCGACTTCGGCGGGCAGTATAACCAGCTGATTGCGCGCAGGGTGCGCGAATGCGGGGTTTACTGCGAGGTCATCCCCTATCGAAAGGCGAGCGTTGAAGCCATCAAGGCGGAATCGCCCGTGGGAATAATCTTCACCGGCGGACCCAACAGCGTTTACGACGAAAGCTCGCCTCACATCGACGCGGGCGTGTTCGAGCTTGGAATACCGATTCTGGGGATATGCTACGGCGCACAGCTTATGGCATACACCCTCGGCGGAGCTGCCGCAACAGCTCCCGTGAGCGAATACGGCAAGACAGAAACCGAGTTTGACTCCACTTCGGCGCTGTTCGAGGGTCTTCCGGAAAAATCCATAACCTGGATGAGCCATACCGACTACATAGCCGCTGTTCCGCAGGGATTCCGCACAACCGCGCACACATCGGTCTGCCCCACGGCGGCGATGGAGTGCGCCGAGCGCAGGCTATACGCGGTGCAGTTCCATCCCGAGGTGAACCACACCGAGCATGGCAGCGAAATGCTGAAAAGCTTCTTGTTCAAGGTCTGCGGATGCGTGGGCGACTGGACGATGGAAAGCTTTGCGCAGTCGGCAATAACATCAATAAGAGAAAAGGTCGGCAACGGCAAGGTGCTTCTGGCACTTTCCGGCGGGGTTGATTCCTCGGTCTGCGCGGCGCTTCTTTCTAAGGCTATCGGAAGCCAGCTCACCTGCATTTTCGTTGACCACGGCCTAATGCGCAAGAACGAGGGGGACGAGGTTGAGCAGGCCTTCGCCGACTGGGATGTGAGGTTTATCCGCGTCAACGCGGCGGAGCTGTTCCTTTCAAAGCTAAAGGGCGTTGAAGCTCCCGAAACAAAGCGCAAAATCATCGGCGAGGAGTTTATACGCGTATTTGAAGCCGAGGCTAAGAAGATAGGCAGAGTGGATTACCTTGCGCAGGGCACCATCTACCCCGACATCATAGAATCTGGTGCCGGCGATGCCGCGGTTATAAAGAGCCACCACAACGTTGGCGGTCTGCCGGATCACGTTGATTTTAAGGAGATAATCGAGCCGCTGCGCCTGCTGTTCAAGGATGAAGTTCGCGCGCTGGGCAGAACGCTGGGGCTTTCTGAGATGCTTGTATCGCGTCAGCCCTTCCCGGGACCGGGATTGGCGGTAAGGGTAATCGGCGAAATCACCCCGGAACGCCTGGAGATTCTGCGCGACGCTGACTGGGTCTGGCGCGACGAGCTTGCAAAAAGCGGCGTTGACAAGGGCATCAGCCAGTACTTTGCGGTTCTGACCACCATGCGCTCGGTGGGCGTTATGGGCGACGGCAGAACCTATGACTACACCTTAGCCCTGCGCGCTGTCACAACTACCGATTTTATGACCGCAGACTTTGCAAGGATTCCTTATGACGTGCTGGAAAGGTGCGCGTCGCGAATTGTTAACGAGGTTAAGCATATTAATAGGGTGGTTTATGATATTACTACTAAGCCGCCGGCTACTATTGAGTGGGAATAAAAAATATTAATCCTTCCATTCCTGCAAATGCGCTATATTACTGCATTTGCAGGAATTTTTCTTCTTGATTGGCTACAAAATGGCTACAAACCACCCATTTTATGTAGCCAAACGCTGCATAATACCGTCAAGCTGTCTGGCTGCTTCAACCTGTTTATTCGGGTACAGATGACTGTATGTTTCCATAGTTGTCTGTACCTTTTCATGTCCGAGACGTTCGGCAATCAGGAGCGGCGAAAAGCCCATCTCAACAAGCAAGCTTGCATGGCTGTGGCGCAGGTCATGAACCCTTATTCTCTTAACGCCCGCCTTTTTGCAGCCGTTCTCCATCTCGTGATACAAAAAGCTCTTGGTATACGGAAACAGTCTGTCGCTCGGTCGGAGTTCAAAACAGCGTTCCATATACTCTCTTAAGCAATCGCACAAACCTTTCGGTATAGGAATCGTGCGGTTGCTTTTCGGCGTTTTAGGTGATGTTATCACGTCCTCGCCGTTCAGACGTTGATAGCTTTTGCTGACTGTCAATGTCTTTTTGTCAAGGTCGATATCCGACGGCGTAAGCGCAAGCAGCTCTCCTTCACGTATGCCGGTGTAGTACATCGTCATAAAAATTGTGTAGCTTGCAGGCTTATCATGTACCGTATCAATAAACTTCTGAAATTCTTCCTTTGTCCAGAACAGCATCTCATCCGCCTTTTTCCTTCCCATAGTTCCCGCTTTGTGGCAGGGATTTTCTTTCAGACCGTAGTACTTTACTGCATAATTGAAAATTGCAGTCAATTGGTTGTTGATGGTTTTAAGATAGGTCTGAGAATAAGGCTCTCCGTTATCATCACGAAAGCTTGTAAGGGTGTTCTGCCATGAACGTATGTCCGTCGGCTTGATTTCGTTGAGCGGGATTTTGTCAAAGTATGGTGTGATTTTCAAATCAATCATCCATCGCTTGTTGAGAATAGTTGACGGCTTAAGACGTGCTTTCATATCATTCATATAGATTTCTACGAAGTCTTTGAACGTCATGCCGAGACTTCCTGTAGATTGGCTGATAAAATCACGTTCCCACTGCAAAGCGTCCCTTTTGGTGTCAAACCCACGCTTTTTCTTATGGATTTCCTTGCCCGTCCAGTCCTTAACTCTGAGCTGTGACATCCATTTGTTTGTTTTTGAATCTTTTGTTACTGACATTTTACCTCCTTTCCACTGTGGTATCAGACTTAGCTAAATCATTTATTGGAATTATCAGGTTCTTTGCTTTTCAATTCTGTTGATGAGTAATATGCGAGGGTCTGCTCCTGCCAACGCTTGTAAGATTTATCCGAGTAATTTGGATTGGATTTCTTATCCTCACGTTCGTCTCTCCAATCCTCTAAAAACAGGCAGATATCAGCGTTGTTTTCGACGCTGCTTTTGCCGTCAAAGGTTATTGAGCACTCCCATTTATCGCTTTTGGGAGGCTTTTTTACATCTATTTTGAAGTCAAGACCGGCAACTTCATCGAGCTTAAAAAGAAAGTCAACGACATCCGAAAAGCGCTTGATTTCAGCGTTCGACTGCTCTAAGCCAAGAATATAGCTGGGCGTTGAGTCTAAAATATTAGCTATCTGACAGGCAACCGAAAAAGAGATTTCAATTTCTCCGGTTTCATACTTCTGGACGGTGCGTAAGGATTTTTGAAGCTTATCTGCAAGCTCGGACTGGTTAAGACCTTTGCTTTTTCGGAGCGCCCTTATGCGCTTACCTATTGCGGAATAATCATAATTGTACATTTCAATTCACCTCACACATATTATAGCACATCTTTTTACGAATTTCAAGTGCATTTTTAATATAATTTATCTTGACAAACGCAAATTTATGCGTATAATTAAATGTGTATTAAAAGTGCGCAAAAACTAAGTCAATAAAATTATAGCACACATACAGTACATATTTTATATTCAGGAGGTCTTTTATGACAGCACAATTTATAACAGCAGCGGAAGTTGCGAAAATCATGGGCATAAGCAAGAGCAAATCCTATCAGATAGTTCGTGAGATGAATAAAGAGCTGAAGAAGCAAGGATATCTAACAATTGCGGGCAAGTATCCTATTCAATACTTCAAGCAGAAGTTTTACGGTTTTGAGCAAAGTGTTAGTGAGAATTAACGTATCAGATTATGGCAAAGGCGGTGGTTATATGTGAGCGGTAAGTTTTTCATACTTAAAAACGAGATATTTGAATGTGAGCTTGATGTATATGAGTTCAAGGTATATGCCTACTTGTGTATGCGAGCCGACAGGATAACCGGCACCTGCTTTCCGTCCGCCGCAAGGATAGCCGCTGAATGCCGTATAAGCGAATCACAAGTGCGGAAAGTTACTGCGTCTTTGGAAAGTAAAGGGTTTATCTCAAAAGAAAAACGGTTTCACAAAACCGTCAGAGGAAAGAATTATCAGGCGAGCAATCTTTACCGTATAGAGCCACTGCCGCTTTGTCGTACTGATACCCCCTCCGTAATAGAGAGGGGCTTACAGCTTGACATGGCGGGCAATAACAATATCCAATAAACAAAAGACATTGAACAATAACCACCACAACAAAAGAGGTGATGAGGTGGAGTATACAACAGAAGAATTTAAATGGTATCTTGATGAGTGCTATTTTCATAAGAGCAGAGATAGGTGCTATCCGTCTGAGCAAATCAAAAATGCGGCGAAACAGGCTATGAGAATCCTTTGGAATAAGCAGAGCATATCGGCGTATGGGATTACATATTCGCAGGATGATATTCGGGAACGTTTGCTTAACGATATGATGCCGGAAATCTTGGACAGAGCGATTGAGGTGTTTTTACAGGCTGAAAATGTGAAGTGTGAGACTGCGTATCTTGCAAGCTGCATTTTCAGGACGCTGATAAATTATGATGTTTATGTTGATAGGATTTTTCGGCAGACGTATCTTTGGGAAACGTGAATGATGGTGCTGCGATAGATAAGGAGTTCTTAAAAAGCTATTACCATGGAAAATGATAGGTAAATTATATAACACAAATTAGTTTAGTCAGGTAGCTAACAGTTGCTCGGCTGAATGTCTTTATTCAGTAAATTGGTTTTTCGGGGATGGAGAGCCTAAAACAAGCACTCAAGTCATCGGTCCTAAAAAACAAACCGCATAGACGCAATAACCGTAAAACTTAGCCAATACTAAAACCAAAGTCAAAGATAGCGACGCTGAGGAGCGACTACACGCTGCTACAAGATATATGGTGAAGAGTAGCGGAATGGTTTCGCTTTTCTTATTTTCACCGATATCTTCCAAGCGGATAAACCTCGAGAGATTGAGGGCAGAACCCTCAACAGCCGTCAAGGAGCCTAAATATTTAGCTGTGTAAATGTCAACAACTTCCATAATTTTTATATGAATAATTTACATTTACACGGATAGGTAGCCAAGCTCACTTTTTTGCTCAAATCCACCGAAAACTAGGCGCAAAATCCTATCACCAGCGTTTATTCGCTTACCTTCTACTATCGTTTCAGACAAACAGTATTATACGCTGGGAAAGACGCAGTCTGCCGAAAAAGTTGGCGAAAAGCCAGCTTTTTTGACAGACTGGAATCAAACCTAATGAAAAGTAACTATAAATGTTATATTATTTGAGTGACATACTATTCTCTATTTTATATAGTGCCTTATAAATTATTTCAGCTCGTAGTTTATCTGCACTATTATTTGGAGCTATGTCCATAATATCGTGATATCTCATCTTTATATATCTAATAGTTACTTTAATTGTTTTTTTATTCATTTCTTTGAAACGCAAAGCATCCCAGCACCAAGCAATAGAGCGATAGTAATAGTACTTAATGGTATCATAATTGCCGTCAATTTCCAAGTACTGTTGTGCATAGTATTGCATATTGTTCGCTGAAGTCCACGCTATAGAAGGCTTGCGATATCCACTATCCCACACAAGCTGCCTTATATCAATTACTTCGTCCAATTGTTCTGAATTTGACATATCAATTTCTAGTTCGCTGGCATATGCAATTTGTCTTTGCACATTCGGAGGTGCTTCATCATCAAAATTCGAATCTTCACTATTAAGGCGTAAATCGTTTATGTAGTTCGAGATACTGTCAATAGCAGATTCTAATCCAATCGTATAATCAATTGAATATTCGCCTTCAAGGAAAAACAATTCAGATTCCTCATTTTCGCTCATGATTAAATGTCGATTTGGATCAGTCAAAAACTGTACTGGGCTCTCTGAAATAACAGGCGTATCATCAGTGTCTACAGGACGTTCCCTATCAACCAAATTACTCGGGATATTGCTGTGGTTAAGGATAGATGTGTCATCCTGTTCAGAATTATCTGCTTCTTGAACATCAGACTCTGACGAATCTTCATCATTGTAAACTATTTTTTCACCGAAATCTAGTACTGCCCCAAGAATGCGTCCATACATATGTTCATGTGCCGCATACACAGATATTGTACCCATAATCATCAAAACTAGTATAGAACCAATGATCGTATCGGCCTTAGCTATTCTTATAAACCTAAGCAACAGTTTACCGGCCTTTTGAAGCATAGTGCTATCTTCCGGTTCATCGCTAACAGGCTGTGAATTCGAACGGGCAGTTTTGTATATTAAATAAAGGAATCTTGCTATTGCTGCTATAATGGCAACCACACTAACGGTGATATTACAATCTATTTTGACATGATTCTTAATCCAAACATAAATGTTATCAAGAAAGAGTTCATTACATATTTCAATGACTGCTGTAGCAATAAAAAAACACTTGAAATACGGAGAGAATTTCCTTCTTACAATCTTCCACAATTTCTTGGTTTTCTTCCATATTTTATTCTTATTCTTTGCTTTTTTGGCAGAGCTCATATGTCACCTCACTTCCTAAGACATATCAACTGAATCAGTTTACGCCTTTGCGGCAGATAAACTAATAAATCGATTGTCTATTACCATATTGGCAAGTGATAATATTTACTATGAACAGCGAATAGTAATGGCTATGAAAGCCGCTTTAGAGAGTTTTGAATCCTTATACAATTATACAGCTCTTGAAGAATATGTTTTTCTACAGTAGCGATTACACTAATGGGCATTCCATGACCTACGGTACCACAAAGCAACAAATCAATCTCCTCGTTAGGATCATCAATGTCATTGCAGTAAGAAATCATAAGAAAATATGTGCCGTCAAAATGAACGTACCATTTTTCTGCGACTGGCATGCCATTATCGTTTTGAGGTAGTTGATTATGAGATAATCCTATATCTTTCATTTCCGTTAACTTGGTCCAAATTAGTTTATTCAAATTTGTATATTTGATAAGGCCGTTCAAAGAGGTAATGTCATATTGAAGGTCGTTCTTATTAAAACTCTTTTCTCTGCCTAATATGAGCTGGTCAAGTGTCACATCCAACTGATTAGCAATGGTCACCATTTTCGTTAGTATGCTGAAATCTTCATCTTTATCAGTGGCTAACCAGCGGCTAAATATGCCAGGACTATATTGAGCAAGCCGTTCGAGTTCAGGGAGAGTAATGTTTTTTTTTTCGCCCAGTAGTTTAATTCGCTTTGCGAGATCTTTTTTATTTACCATTTTTCGTCCTTTTCTATTGTATAATTTTGTAAATATATATCGCTATTTGTATATAATTATAGTATCATATATAATTCTATAAGTCAATAGAGTTTTTGAAATTATATTCAAATTATATTCATTTCATAATTTGTTCGTAAGTGTTTTATGACAAATGCCTATATGGTTTATAAATATATAGTCGTTTTTACTTAGAAAAGAAATGATATTTTGTGATGTGTACTTCTGTTCTGAACTTAATTGAAATTAATTTCAAATCGCCGTTCTGTACTATAGTGTTAACTAAACAATAGTTATAATCACCTTTTTACTGCCAATCGACAAAAGCATAATCTTAACGAAATCAGTTGGTCATACGAAGTAAATAAAATATAACTCAGTCACTATAAAAATGATATAATACTATTGATAATCGTCTATAGACAATCTTTACAGATATAATTCGTAAGTATTTTCACAGGTGATTACTAGAGCTTATTCGCTTATAGCAAAAACCCACAAATCATTCAGTTAATGGCTAAATAGTTGTAGCATTTGATCTCAAAAAAAAAGCCAAATGCAAAATTAAAAAGAAAGGAAAAGTACAGCCCTAATGCGATATTTGTCGAAATGATTGTGAATTACAACAAAATCACTCGAAAGCAGAATTTCTAGCTTCCGAGTGTTTATTTGTATGAAAAATAAGATTATTAGCGGTGTAGATATAGAACTCCCAGAAAACAGCTATACTAGATTGCGGAAATGGCAATGTAATTGGATTTGCTTCTTCCGTGGTTCCGAAAAATAAACCGTGTAAACGCAATAATCATCAAAACTTAGCCAATACT
>CALDFS010000018.1 GCA_937942105.1 uncultured Ruminococcus sp.
GTATTCGCCGCTTTCAAATTTCTTAAGATATATCTTTCTTGCGATGACATAGCTCAAAATGCAAATAACAAGCATTATCAGCGCACCCATAAGAGCGTAAATCTCAACATCGTCGCCAACAAGCTTTGTAATCCAGTAGCTGGTAAAATAAAGCTCCTTCATAATGGCAGCGGTCTTAATATCCTTTATATACCCGATGACAACGGCCGGAATATAGTAAACCGCGCAGGTAAGTATCATGACTATTGATACAAGTACCGGGTTGTATCTTCCGTATGCGGTGTGGCGCTTGGCATCATCGGCAAACAAGGCTATAAGAAAGCATATGGGGATAATAAAGGATATCGCGCTGAGCGTTTCGGGATTGTCGTAAAGTGCAAGCCGAGGGACGAAGGTTCCCACCACGCCCAGAATAGCCGTTTTACCTATAATCACACCGAAAATATTTATAAGCCAGAAAAGACCGAACCTTGCAAGCGAATACAGCATATCTCTCAATGAATCTCTTTCCATAGCGCAAACCCTCCTGCATTTAAATACGATATTTCATAACTATATTATCCACCATTTGCGCCGCATTGTCAAGAAAAATTTTCATAGTGCCAAAAATATAGGGAAGCCCTGTAAAAAGAGCTTCCCTTGTTTTGGGATTGCTTTATCAGCAGCCGCAGCCGTTGTCGCAGCCACAGTTGTTGTTGCCGCATCCACTGTTGCATCCGCAGCTATTGCCGCAGCCGCATCCGAAACCGTTGCCTGCAAAGAGGATTATGAGGATAAGGATGATGATCCACCAGTAGTATCCGCCAAAGCATGAGTTCATAATAATAATCTCCTTTAAATGTAGTTTTAAAGCATTTGTTTGCTTTATACTACATTGTATGTCGAACCTGAAAATGTGTTACACCCGCTATGGTATCTGTCAAGCAGAAGCGAAATACAATATAACAAGCGGATAGCTCTGATGAGTGAATATATCCGCGCAACTATGTCAAGAATCCCCATTAGCAACTTATTTAAGGATGGATTACACTATGCTTGATTTTGATAAAACCTATGGCTGCTCCAACTTCACCGAGAATTCCCTGGAGGCTGTACGATTCGCCGTTGCCTCCGCCGGGGAATTCGGTCATACCTATGTGGGCACGGAGCATATACTTTTAGGACTTGTTCACGACGACAGCTCTGCGGCAATGGATATACTCCGCCGCTTTGCTGTGACCTATTCCGGAGTCTATTCCAGAATATGCGAGACTATAGGAAGGGGAGAGAAAACCACCCTTACGACCGCTATGTTTACTCCCGCCGCCAAGCGCTGTATAAGACTTGCCAAAAAGACCGCCTGCGACATATCCAAAACAAAGGTCGGCACCGAGCACATCCTTTATGCTCTTCTGAATCAGCAGAATTCAACTGCAAGGGGGATCTTATATGACCTGAATTGCAGTATCTCAAAGCTTTATGAGGGATGCAGCGAGGCTGTTGAAAAAAGCTCCCTTGCGGCGGAGCGCCAGCAGGGAGCCAAGCTTGTGAATCTTGAAAAGTTCGGCTTTGATATGGTAAAAAGGGCCTCGGTCAAAGGCTACGACCCCTGCCTTATGAGGGATAAGGAGCTTGAACGCCTTATCGAGATTCTTCTGCGCCGCCAGAAAAACAACCCCTGCCTTATAGGCGAGGCAGGTGTGGGGAAGACCGCCATAGTCGAAGCGCTGGCTTCAAAGCTCGCGTCGGGAAACGTTCCAGCAAGCCTGCGCGGAATACGGCTGTATTCTATTAGCCTTACCCAGCTTTTGGCGGGAGCAAAATATCGCGGAGATTTTGAAGAGCGCCTGAAAGCCTGCATAGATGAAGCTTCGGCTTCAAAGGATGTAGTTTTGTTCATAGATGAGATTCATATGCTGATGGGCGCGGGAGCGGCGGAGGGTGCAATAGACGCCGCAAATATCCTGAAGCCGATGCTGTCACGTGGTGAAATCCGAGTGATAGGCGCAACCACCTTTGACGAATACCGCAAAACCATAGAAAAGGATAAGGCTTTAGAGCGCAGGTTTTCGAGCATAACCGTTGAAGAACCCACCGAGGAGACTGCCATAACCATGCTTTTGGGAATAAAGAAAAAATACGAGCTTCACCACGGCGTTTCTATAAGCGATTCCGCAGTAAAAGCGGCTGTAAGGCTTTCTGTGCGCATGCTTCCTGCCCGCCGCCTTCCGGATAAGGCTATAGACGTTCTGGATGAAGCCTGTTCCAAGGTTAAGCTTCGCCACTATAACGAAAACGCGCTTCAGAATAATCTTTCAAAAAGCTTCTCGGGATATGTCAATGGCGCCATATCCAAGGAAAGCTATTTCGCGGAGCTTTCAAAGGAAGCCTTCCGTTCAAGCGTTCTGCCGGTGGTTGGAGAAGAGGATATTCTTGCGGCAGTGTCGGCGCAGTCCTCAGTACCGCAGAGCGTGGGGACGGTCCCCGACCTTTCAGCAATGGAAAAGGAGCTGAGCAGAACAGTCATCGGTCAGCCGGAAGCAATAGCCGCGCTGATATCCGCCATGAAGCGTTCTAACTCAGGCTTAAGGGATGCAAACCGCCCCATAGCCTCACTTATCTTCTCCGGACCGAGCGGGGTGGGCAAAACCTCGCTTGCAAAGGCTCTTGCAATGGCGGTATTCGGCTCCGAGGACTCGCTTATAAGGTTTGATATGTCGGAATTTTCGGAAAAGCACTCGGTATCACGCTTGATAGGCTCGCCGCCGGGCTATGTCGGCTTCGACGAGGGCGGGGAGCTTACCGAAAGCGTCCGCAAAAGACCGTATTCCGCCATTCTTTTTGATGAGCTTGAAAAGGCACACTTCGGTGTGAGAGCGCTGCTTTTGCAGCTTTTGGACAACGGCTTTCTGACCGACAGCTCCGGCAGAAAAGTATCATTTAAAAACACTATTGTTATAATGACGACCAACGTCTCTTCAAAAGCGAATGCCTCCTGCGGCTTCGGGGCAAGCAGCATTCAGAGCGCACCCAGAGATTCGCTTTCAAAGACCTTTTCCTACGAGCTTATGAACCGCGTTGACGCAGTTTGCCCGTTCTCTAAGCTTTCTCAGCCGGATTGTGTAAAGATAGCAGATAAATGCCTGAACGAGCTGAAGCTACGGGCCGAGGCTGCCGGAACCAGGATTATATTTGATGAAAGCGTTGCCATGAAAATAGCCGATAGCGCGCAGTCTGACAGCTACGGCGCCCGCGAAATCAAAAGAGAGATAGTCCGCAGAATAGAAGATCCCCTTGCCGACGCCATGATAAAAGGCTCAAAGCAGATATACTGCTTTGCCGGCGACAAGGGGATAGAGTTGAATGAATACAGCGATACCGCCGAAAACAAGGAAAGGCAGACGGCGGATATCAGCTCTTAAATTGAATCAAATGCCTGTTTTAGGTTTGACGCGCCCACTATCTCAATTCCGGGATGGGGGCGCAGAGATTTCAGCGAGTGGCGGGGTACTATGCATTTTTCAAAGCCGAGGCGCTCAGCCTCCTGAATCCTAAGGTCAAGGTGCGAAACGCTTCGTATCTCTCCGCCCAAGCCGACCTCGCCGAAGGCGATAACGCAGTCGCCGATGGGCTTGTCCTTAAGCGAGGAGTAAAGAGCCATTGCTACCGGCAGATCGGCAGCAGGCTCGTTTATGCGAAGCCCTCCGACTATGTTCACGTAAACGTCTAAATTTCCGAAATAGTAGCCCATCCGCTTTTCCATGACCGCAAGTATCAGCCAGACTCTGTTGTAATCAAACCCGGTTGCTACCCTTCTTGGCGCCTGCATACTGCTCTTGGTAACAAGCGCCTGAATTTCCGCGAGAATCGGGCGGGAGCCTTCCATTGCGCAGGCAACGCAGCAGCCGGATACGCCCGAGGGTCTTCCCGAAAGAAGCATCTGCGAGGGGTTTGGAACCTCGCAAAGTCCCGAATCCCTCATTTCAAATACGCCTATTTCGTTGGTGGCGCCGAAACGGTTCTTGGCTGCCCGCAGGATGCGGTAGGTCATGTGCTGATCGCCCTCGAAGTACAGCACGCAGTCCACCATGTGCTCCAACACCTTGGGACCTGCGATAGAGCCCTCCTTGTTGACGTGGCCGATGACAAATACC
>CALDFS010000019.1 GCA_937942105.1 uncultured Ruminococcus sp.
TATAATATTTATATATATTTAGAGCTTTAAAAGAAAGGATGTTAAAAATGGTTGTATGTTTTTTGGCTAACGGTTTTGAAGAAATAGAGGGGCTTACCCCGGTTGACTGCCTTCGCAGATGCGAAAAAGATGTCGTAACAGTAGGAATAGGCGGAGTGATAATAAGGGGCTCGCACGGTATTCCGGTAATTACGGATATGGAAGACAACGAGCTTAAGCTGACCGATGCCATAGAAATGATCATCCTTCCCGGAGGGATGCCGGGAACGCTTAATCTTGAAAAGAACCAAACAGTGCAGAAAGCTATTGATTACTGCGCTGAAAACAATATCCCCATAGCGGCTATATGTGCGGCACCTTCTATTTTAGGACATAAGGGGCTGCTTGAAGGTAAAAATGCGGTTTGCTACCCCGGATTCGAGCAGGAATTAAAGGACGCCAAGGTTCTTGATGATGCCGTATGTGTGGACGGAAACATAATAACCGCCTGCGGCATGGGGGCTGCTATTAAGTTCTCCCATGCGATAATCGAAAAGCTCTTTGACAAAGCAAGAGCCGACAGACTTATAAGAACACTTAACGTAAAGTAATTTTTCAAAGGATATATTTTTATGAGCAATAATAATTCAGAAAATCTTGATAAGCTTTTTCCAAAAGAGCCTGAAAGTGCAGACCAAAACGTTTTATCAGAGGATGATAACGTTAGCTTCCCTGATGACGGAGCAACAAGCGTTTTCAAATTTGACGAACCCATCAATATAAGCAAATACGACCCGAATAAACAATCGGCGGAATCACAGGGCAAAGCAAAGCCGAAAAAGAAAAAACGCAGAAAGAGAAATTACACCGCATACGGCGGAATAGTAATAGCAACTTTGGTTCTTTGCGTTTCAGTGCTTTTATCACTGTTTATAATCGTTGTAGGACGGGATGTTCTGGGAATTGAAAGCGCAGGAGTTGAGTTTACAATATATGTACCAAGCGGCTCGACTACCGATGATATCGCCCAGCAGCTTTATGACGAGGGCGTTATTCAGTACAAGAATGTTTTCAAGCTGTTTTCAAGATTCAAAAAGGCTGACGGAAACATGTACCCGGGCGACCTGGATGTTGCCTATAACATGAGCTATTCCGATATTATCGATAATCTTATGATAAGCCGCGAAGCCAAACAGACCGCAACGGTAACATTCCCGGAAGGAATAACCCTGCTCAGCGCAGGACGGCTTCTTGAAGAGAACAATATCTGCACCGCCGATGAATTTATTTACACCTTTAACTCGACTGTGTTTGGATTCGAGTTTGAAAAGTATGTGTCATCTTCAAGCCTGAAGCTGTATAAGTATGAAGGGTATATGTTCCCGGATACCTATGAGTTTTACGTGGGGGATTCTGCCTACAACGTCGTCAAAAAGATAAAATCCCGCACTAACGAAATACTCAATGCTGATGTGATAAAGCTTGCGGCAGAGCGCGGATTTACTGTCGACCAGGTAGTAACGCTTGCTTCTATCGTGCAAAGAGAGGCAGGAGATATCGAGCAGATGCCCGCTATTGCTTCTGTGTTTGAAAACAGGCTTGCAAAGCCAGATGAATTCCCAAGATTGCAGTCGGATACGACCTATTCTTATATAGACGACGTTATCAAGAAGGTTATGACGATTGAATATCAGGATATGTACGACGCTTACGATACCTATACCTGCGTAGGACTGCCGATAGGCGCAATATGCAACCCCGGCAAGGATGCCATAGATGCTGTTCTCAACCCCGATGATACCGGCTACTATTACTTCTGCTCCAACCTTGAAACCAAGGAAACCTTCTTCGCCATCACTAATGATGAACATGAAGAAAACAAGAAGAAAGCTGGGCTGGCTTGATGAATACAGACTATTCAGAACTTGAGGTTTTATCTCCGGCAGGGGATATGGAGCGGTTTAAGGCTGCTGTTATGTTCGGTGCTGACGCTGTGTACCTCGGCGGCAAAAGCTTTGGAATGAGGTCTTCACCGGCAAATTTCTCGATGGATGAGCTGAATGAGGCTTGCAGAATTGCTCATGAAAGGGGCAGAAAGGTATATCTGACCTGCAATACTCTTCCCAAAAACAGCGAAATAGAAGGCTTTGAGGGCTTCATTAAGGAAGCGTATGCCTGCGGGATAGATGCCGCCATCGTCAACGACATAGGCGTGTTTTCTATGATAAAGCAGTACACCCCTGATTTGGAGATTCATATATCCACTCAGGCGGGAATTGTGAACTACGTTACTGCGCGGACGTTCTACAATATGGGCGCAAAAAGGGTAGTTCTTGCACGAGAGCTTAGCATAGATGATATCGGCGAAAGAAGGGCAAAACCGCCTGCCGATATGGATATAGAGTGCTTTGTTCATGGGGCTATGTGCGTTTCCTTCTCGGGCAGATGCCTGTTATCGCAGTATCTTGTTAACAGAGATGCTAACCGCGGAGAATGCGCACAGCCTTGCAGATGGAAATATGCCCTTATGGAGGAAAAACGCCCCGGTGAGTATTATCCTATAGCCGAGGATGAAACAGGCTCGTATATATTAAACGCCAAGGATATGTGCATGATAGAGCATTTGGACAAGCTTGCCAAGGCAGGTGTTACAAGCTTCAAAATAGAGGGCAGGGCAAAGTCGGCTTACTACGTATCAGTGGTTACAAACGCCTACAGGCATGCTGTGGATGTTCTGAGAAGTAATCCGGAAAACTATACACTTCCGAAGTGGATAATTGATGAGGTTTACAAGGTATCTCACAGGATGTATTCTAACGGCTTCTATTTTGGCAGACCTGAGCAATCACAGTACTATGAAACCAGTGGGTATGTCAGAAACTATGACGTTGTTGCGGTAGTTGACAGATGTCAGGGCGGATATGTATACTGCACTCAGCGTAACCGCTTTTTCAAGGGCGACAGGCTGGAAATACTCTCGCCGGACAGAGAGCCAATTGAATATATAGCAAATGAGATAATTAACGAAGCAGGGGAGAGCGTTGAGGTTGCGAACATTGCAACAATGAAGCTTTCCATGCCGCTTGATATCCCGCTTCCGGCAGGAACTATAATAAGAAAGGAACTGTAATTATCATGAAAAAAATGTACCCTTTGATTTTGAAAGCACCGCTTAAGGATTATATCTGGGGCGGAACCAAGCTTAAAGATGAATACGGCTTTAAGAGCGAGCTTGAGCGCGTTGCCGAGGCTTGGGTGGTATCTTGCCACGAGGATGGCAAGTGCGAGGTTACAAACGGCGAAATGGCAGGGAAGACCCTGCGCGAAGTCCTTGATATATGGGGAAGCGATGCTCTTGGAAACATCTGCGAAGGCTTTGACAGCTTCCCTATACTTGTAAAGCTTATTGACGCCAAGGACCGCCTTTCGGTTCAGGTCCACCCGAGCGACGAATACGCCAGAAAGAACGAGGGCGACAACGGCAAGACCGAGATGTGGTATGTTGTTGACTGCGGCGCGGTCGCCACGCTTGTCTATGGTGTGGGTCGCTCTATAACCAAGGATGAATTCAGCCGCAGAATATCGGATAACACACTCGATGAGGTTCTGAACTATGTAAACGTTCATAAGGGGGACATCTTCTTTATCAAGTCGGGAACCGTTCATGCAATCGGCAAGGGCATACTTATTGCCGAGATTCAGGAAAATTCTAATGTAACCTACCGTGTTTCCGACTACGGAAGACTTGGTGCAGATGGCAAGCCCAGGGCTCTTCATATTGACAAGGCGGTTGAGGTCGCAAGCCTTGAACCTTCAGGTGTTCCTTACGGAGACGTGGGAAGCACTAAGGCTCTTGAAAACGGTAAGGCAACTATCCGAGAATTAGCCGCCTGTGAGTACTTTACTGCAAAAGCAATCAGGCTTGACGGCACAGAAATTACTATACCGGCGGGCAAGGGCTTTGCTTCACTTGTTGTTCTGGATGGAGATGTTACTCTTGACTGCTGCGGCGAAAGCTACAGTCTTGCAAAGGGCGGAAGCGTGTTTATTCCTGCGGGAATTGATTTTAAAGTAGGCGGAAGCTGTGAGCTGCTGTATGCAGGGGCGTGATGAACAGTGAAAATAACTGATAAATTGGTGCAGTCACTTCTTTCTGATATATCAAATAAGACTATTCTTGAAGTCGCCTGCGGCAGAGCGGATTTTTCATTGTCAGCATCTGAATATGCAAAAGACGTATTTTGCATAGACATGGTTGACAGCAGACTGAATCAGAATATCAATAAGGATAATATCCATTTTGAAATTATGGATGCCGCCTTTATGAGCTATCCAAGTGAAATCTTTGACTCTGTTTTTATTTTCAATGCTTTTGCTCATATTGAACAGCAATGGGAGTCTATAAAAAGCGAATGTATGCGGGTTCTGAAAAAGAACGGCAAAATGTATATTATCGGAAGCTGGAAAATTGATATTTCGCTGATGGAAGCTATATTTTTCGATAACGTTAAGCGTATCAGAGAATTTGCCGTTGTAGAATTGAATAAGGATCAGAATAACGCAAAAGCAGATGGCAAATAATAACGCCATCTGCTTTTTCATACTAAACGTGTTCAACTGCAATCATCATTATCACCGAATCGGTTTTTACACCATATTATATTAAAGTAAAAACTAATTCGGAGGTTTGTTATGGATAAAGTTTGCACCTACTTTTTAGGATGTCCAACTCCCGAGGGATTTTCTACCCATATAAGAGAGCTTATAAACTCGCCGGAATACACTACTTATATCATCAAGGGTGGTCCCGGAACCGGAAAATCATCACTGATGAAAAGAATAGCGAACGAGCTTTGCGATATTGATATGCCGGATTTATACTATTGCTCTTCCGACCCGGCTTCGCTTGATGCTGTGGTTTTCAACAATCTCAAAGTGATCATCATAGACGGAACCGCTCCGCACGTCGTCGAGCCGGTGTATCCCGGCGTAAGCCAGATACTTGTTGACCTTGGGACCTGCTGGAACGGCTCAGAGCTGATGAAGAACAAGGATAAGGTAATCGATGCAACAGTTCGCAACAAGAAGTACCATGACCTTGTAAAAAGGTATCTAAAAGCAATAGTATCGCTTAACGACGATGTTTATACGCTCGCAGACGAGTGCATAAACATCACCAAGCTTGAAGGCTACTGCGAAAGAGTGGCGGCAAGGCTGTTCTCACGCAAAAAACAGGGTGAAGGAAAGCTTTCATACCGGCAGATAACCTCTATCACACCCAACGGCTTTTTGACACATGAAAACGTTTTTGATGGAATGAACGTTTACAGAATCGATGATGATTTCAGTGCTGTATCTGATAAAATCCTGAAAGCTCTTGCCGGATACGCTGTTGATGCTGGATATGACGTTATCGCCAGCACAAGTGTTTTTCACTCCTGCGATACCTACGAGCATATTGTGATTCCGGAGCTGAACACAGCCTTTGCAACAGGGGATATAGACGCTTCTGCAAGAATAAACGCTCTTAGATTTTACGACCGCATAGCCCTTAGGGAAAAACGCAAGCGCATGGCGTTTGACAGGGGAGTGGCAGCAGAGCTTATCGCCGCATCCGTGGCAGCCTTGAAAAAAGCCAAGGAAATCCATGATGAGCTTGAAAGCTATTATATCAAAGCAATGGATTTCGGAAAGGTGAGCGCAGTTGCAGATAGCCTGACAGCTCGGATAAAGGCTTCAAAATAGAGAATAAACAAAAACCAACACAGCTCCCATGCAAACAAACGTTCAGCAGGGGAGCTGTGCTTTTGTATTTACTTATTTATTATAGATACCCTCTGCGCCTTACTTCTTCAAGGAGTTTGGGCTGAATAGCGGGGTATGTCCAAGTAAAGGAATCGTTCAAATCATCTGTAATCAGAATTTTTTCGATTTCGCTGTGAAGTTCTTCTTCAAAGGAGACAATATCGGCAACAAATATCATGCCATAGCTGATATCATCGCTGTTTTTATTTACTATTGTTTTACCCTTGACCGAATATACGCATACGGTCGAAATGCTGAACTCTATAGCGCCGGTTTCTTCCATAAGCTCTCTTTTTGCGGCTTCGAGTATAGTTTCGCCATCCTCGCGGTGTCCGCCGGGGATTTCGTATGTATCTCTTTGTTTATGCTTGCAAAATACCAATTTACCATTAGTTTTCGACACGATAACTGCAAATTTCAGAAGCTCATCATCAATATCTTCACAAAAATTTACTTCAATACTTTCCATATTTCCTCGCTGACATCCAAAAGCTCACAAATTATAGTCTGAATGCATTATGATTTCTTTTCCATTCCGCTTGGCATAGCTGATTTCCTCCTTTGTAGAATCACCGATATAGCCATCAATATCTACTACATAAATCGCGTCGGAGATATCAATTCGTTCAAACTGCGCCTGTTTAAGAGCATTCAGCTCTTGCGGGGTCAATTCATCCTTATTCAAGCCGTATATACATTGAAGGATGTTAAAGCTATGCTTGGTTTCCAGCTCGAAAGCAATTTTCTGCATTTGCTTTTCATATTTCATGCTTCCGCATATTGTGACTGTCTTCATAGTATCATCTTCTTATAAGTGAATTTACAGCTCTATATCTACCTGATATCCGTCATCTATCAGTATATAATTGGCGCCGTATTTTCTGCACTGCTCCAGCATATCCGCATTGTCCTTAAGGATATTGTCTAGTGTGCAGTAATCATCCTCACCGCGTGCTTCGATTACGCTTGCATACCTTTTTATATCATCAAAATGATTTATGATATAGCTATTGCTCATTACCAAGCAGTAATATCTTATTTCATCCAGATATTCCTTTTCAAAGTCCTTAGCCCAGTCAAAAGGGATATAGCAGCCCTCTATTATGAGATTCTGCTTGTTCTCGATTGCGGTTTTTATAATCTCCCGCAGGATTGGCCACAGATATTCTGTCAGCAAATCGTCATCACACGGAGTCAGAGATGTATTGCCGCTTCGGATAAGCCCCATCTTTAAGTGGTCAATTGAAAGATACGGATATTTATATTTTTCAAGAAGCCTTTGCGAAAGTGCTGTCTTTCCTGTATGTGAAGCTCCTGTTATTAGAATTACCATATTTAATCCTTATCCTCATCAGCTTTAGAATCTTCGGATTTTTTCTTTGACTGCCGCATGTTCGCA
>CALDFS010000020.1 GCA_937942105.1 uncultured Ruminococcus sp.
AGCGGCAAGCTTGAAAGCAACAAGGAAATTGTAAACGCCTCCACCGGCTCGACTGAAAAGGTCGGAAAGCTTTTAAACCTTGTCGGCAAAAAGCAGATCGAGGTTCCGTTTGCCACTGCCGGCGATATCGTAGTCGCCACCAAGATGAACGTAAACACCAACGATACTATCTGCGATTCTTCAAGGGTTGCATCCTTTAATAAGCTTGTGTTCCCAAGACCCTGCTATTCTCTGTGCGTAAAGGCGAAGACCCAGGGGGACGAATCCAAGATTTCCTCCGCCATGCAAAGGCTCCTCGAAGAAGACCTTACCCTTTCCTACAAGCAGGATGATACCACCTTCGAGCAGATCCTTTCAGGCTTGGGCGAGCAGCACATTGAATCCACCCTTGCCAAGCTGAAATCAGGCTTTGGCGTTGACGTTGTTACCAGCGAGCCTAAGGTATCCTATAAGGAGACTATCCGCAAGAAGGTAAAGGTTCAGGGCAGACACAAGAAGCAGTCGGGCGGTCACGGTCAGTATGGCGACGTTTGGATTGAGTTCGAGCCTTGCGACAGCGATGAGCTTGTGTTCGCCGAGAACGTATTCGGCGGTGCAGTTCCCAGAAACTTCTTCCCCGCAGTAGAAAAGGGCTTGCAGGATTGCATGAAGAAGGGCGTTTTGGCAGGATTCCCTGTAGTAGGCGTCAAGGCCACATTGGTTGATGGTTCGTATCACCCGGTTGACTCAAGTGAAATGTCCTTCAAGCTGGCAGCCTCGATTGCCTTCAAGGAAGGCATGAAGCAGGCAGGTCCTATACTGCTTGAGCCTATAAGCAATCTTGAAGTAACCGTTCCCGACGCCAACACCGGCGACATGATGGGCGAGCTGAACAAGCGCCGCGGCAGAGTTTTAGGCATGAATCCCGCGAAGAAGGGCTTAACCACCATCGTGGCAGAAGTCCCCGAAAGCGAGATGCACGACTTTGCAATGGTAGTCCGCCAGATGACAAGGGGAATGGGCGAGTTCACCATGGAACGCTTGCGTTACGAACAGCTTCCGCCGATGCTTGCGGCTGACGTTATTGCTAAGTTCAAGGTTGACGAAGACTAAACACTCCATATAATAAAAGAGGTATGCTCAGGTTTCCGGGCATACCTCTTTTTTTCGTGAAGTGCGCATTTATTGTCGAGGAAGGCGGGCGGTTCGTTTCCGGGGGAGGCGCGCCCGCCACAATCCGGGGCAGCGGAGGTCTACGCGCAAGGCGCGTGGGCAGAGCGTTAACAGTTGGCAAAATGCCTACTGTTAACGCTCTGCCCGGACGGCAATGTCGTCCAGACCTCCGCCCGCACTCTGTACGGCTTCCCACAAAACTGCGATAGAACACTACGCTATAGGGGCGCGCCGGTGGAATACGAACAAATTAAGAATCCAACTCCCCCCATAAAAGGCAATCATCAATAGAAACAATCGCCCTTAAAAAAGTCACGCAGCGACACCGCCACTCTTATCTTTTCTCTCTTCTCCTTTCTATTTTCACTAAAATATCCCATAATAAAAAAGAGAGATCTGCGGTTTCCCGCAAATCTCTCAAAACCAACCAGCCTATTCCTTGTACCCCGCCAGCTCCAATTCGCTTGTAAGTCCATCCTTGTCAAACACAATCTTCTGCCCGACGACCAGATACTCCTCCGGCGCACTTCCGTCAGTCGTTCCAAGTCTCAGCAAATCTCCTATCTCTATTGCGGGATTACAGCGGGTCAGCAAAGTAACGCGATGGCGGAAATTCGCAGCTCTGAGCCTGTTTTTCGCTATGGTTTCCAGCTCGGATGGGTACATAAAATCGTTGTGGATGCTTGCCATCAGGTAATCGTTGGCATATTTTCCGGCATAGTGTGCCATATCACCGTATTTGTTCTTGCCGTATACCCATGCCATGTCAGTGCGGCGGTTCAGAACCTCGCTCTTTTTTCTGATGATGCAGTCTGCTGGTATCTCGCCCGCAGCCGTTTCATACTCTGTGGGACAGCCGATTCTTACCTTCATGCGCCTGTTGACCCATATAGACGCCGAGCGCGCCGCCTGCGCCAGCTTCTGAAGGCAGTTCTTTGCGGAATCTATCTCGGTCATCATATCGGGGTAAACAAGAGCAGTCGCTGCCGTTGTGTCGGTTTCAAAATCAAGCCCGGCAGCCGCGCCGGAGCCTGTATCGAGGACCTGAAACAGCATAGAGTACTGCGACATGCTTATTCCGGTCATAAACCTCGAAAGCCGGGTGACGATATCGCTTGCTATTATCCTTACTATAAGCCCGCAGTCCACAAAGATAATCCTGTCGATATAAAACCTGCCGACATCCACCTCTTCGCCGTCAACAACCGCCGCTGCCCTTACCTCCCGCCCGGTAAGGTCGTTCGCGATGCCCATGCGTGAGGAGTTTATGATGTTCAGAACCATGCTCCGCGATTTAAAGCTCTCTGCACTGATATCCACGCCCTCGTTTATCGTCATCGAGATAATGTCCTGCGTGCCAAGAACAAGCTCCGCCGATGAATCGGGGTCGGAGCTTTGCGAGCCTGCGGGCATAATCATTATCTTCGCCCCGACCTTTCTTACAAGGCTGTAGGGCGAATAGCCTTCACTTGTATATATCATAAAATCATTCCTTTCAGATAATGTCAGCCTTCAGTCTGCACGCCCTGTTCATTGGCGTTTATTTCAAGCTTAACATATTCCTTTCCTGATTCCGGCTCGTATGCAAGCGAAATTATGCGCGGCATATCGAAGATAAAATCGGCAGTGCGGGCAGCACCGTCCGGGCTTCCGAACGGGTCGGCTATGCTCAGAGAAAGCACCGGATTTGATGAGATAAGCTTTGATATCCCCGCGCCGACATTCTTTTCAAGCCAACAGGTCTTTATCGCTATCGCCGTCTTTGTTCCGATTATATCCATATAGGATTTACCGCTGACAGATTCCGCCCGCGCACCCACAAGCTTTGCCGAAACCGATATATCCGAGCGGGAATCGAAGGTATAGCTTGCGCTGCCGTCGGTCAGAGTAAGGCTGACTGAGGGGTCAATGAAGCAAAGATTCAGCTTCAGGCGGATGCACTTGCACGCTTGGCGGCTTTTCTCGGCATTTAGCTTGAAAAACGGCTCCGCGCGGGTGATATAAAGCCTGCCGCCGTCAAAATCGATTGTCTTGCCGGCAAGACCGACCTCACGCGAAAACGCCGATAAGACTTCCTCAGCCTGATTTCCGAGACAATCGAAATAATAATAGTCGATAAATCCCTCGGCCTTAGCGCCGAACACCGGGCTTAACGGGAAGGAATAAACGGCATAGGGCTGCATCGGCTTTGACCTGCCGGAATACACCGAGCCTGAAGGAACGGCAGTTCCGAAAATTCCGGATATGAAGCTGTGTATAGCCTCGCTTGATGTCATAATAAATCAATCCTTTCTTATTCGCCGGTCTCTTCGGCGGTATATCTTTCAAAGGGTATCGCCGAGCCATCGGGGACGCCGATGGGGTGAGCCGAGGTTATCCGCAGGCTTCTGCCGTCATCAAACCGCAATATGTCATAGTATTCAAGCCCTGTTCCTAACGGCGCGAAGACCGCATATTCGGTCACCGGGGAATAGGTTTCTCCGAGCAAAGCCTTTGAAATCCTTTTCATGATTGCCGCCGCCATAACGGTTTTTATCTCAGAGGATGCTTCGGGGCGTCTGCCGCCTGCAACTGTTGCAGAATGCCTTATAAGCCTTGCCTCTGACATGACTTTTTCTATTACAGACAACCCCCTACACCGCCTTTCTGTAGGCATCCAGCCTTGATTTAAAGGCTGTCTGCCATGTTATCGGCTTGCCGCCGCTGTTTGGGCGGGTATAGGAATACTCGCCCAGCTTTTCGCTGATAAACTCATTCGAGCCTTCCGGATTATCTCTTCTCCACTCGTCGATATCGTGAACAAGCTCTAAAAATCCCCTGGGCGGGTTCATAAGCATTATCCTGCCGGTAAAGCTCTCGTCAAAAAGCTCCTGCGAGGGATGGATATGCACGCCGTCGTTAAAGCGGCTGCCCTCGATATATTTTCACCCGCTAAGGAAATCGCAGTTTTCAAAGCAGCCGTCCTTTATGATGAAGTCCCCATCGAAGCACTCTCCAGGGAAGTAGTTGTGTATGTGAGCGCAGATTTCGCCTATCAATAATATCACTCCTTTTATGGTCAGCCGCCATGGCTTGTTGGGGAGTCATGGCGGCCGGGTTTATGAGTAGTTGTTTTTTTTGCGGGATTTTGGAAACCGCAGTTTGTACGGCTCCGACCGGCGCGCCCCTTAGCTTAGCGTTCTATCGCACTGCCTACGGGCGCCGCAGTACGTGCGGGCGGAGGTCTGGACGCTTACGCGTCCTGTCGGCGTAAGCCGACAACGCGCCGCGTTTACAGTGGGCAGAATACCCACTGTAAACGCTTCGCGCAGACCTCCGCTGCCCCGGATTGTGGGGCGGGGCGGGGCGCGCCTACCGGGTGACCGCACTACCTACCTTTCCCCAAAAATCAGAAGGTGCACTTCAACGCCGCAATCTGCTTACCGTCAGTGACCTTAGCGCCGTAAACGTGCAGACCCTTTACGGCATCGGCAAATCTCTTTTCGGGGCGATATGCGCCTGTCTCAACAATCTGCTCGGCATAGGTGCAGGCGGTCTTTACCTGCGCAGTGATGGTATAAGCAGAGCCATCCTTAACGCAGTTATTCGACTCATAGATCTCAAAGCCCGCAACGCTTCCGATATAGCCGCTTCTTAAAGCCTCCTCGCCCATTGCTCCGCCGCCGGAGGTAAAGCGCTGATCCTGCAAAAGCAGTGCATAAGCCTCGGGCGGAATCACAAGGGTTCTGCCCTCGTTGGGAACGTTGTTCTTATCCAGAAGAAGTCTCAGCTTCACAATATTCTCATAGATATTGGAAGCGTTAAGGGCAACAGCCGCACTTGAACCGATTACGTTTGCGGCGTCCGCGCCGCCTGCAAGGATGCCTAAGATATAGGAGTCTGCGGCATCCTTAAGTGCATATGCCGACTTGCGCATTGCCTTATCCATAAGGTCGCCTGCTGCCTGTGCGGCGTCAACATCGTCTATCTGGAAGTTGAAATACTTCGCCTGAGAGATCTCTAAGGTCTGGTCGGTGGTGGAAAGGGTTTCGGGGGCGGAGATATCGGTGTTCTTTGCATAATCCTTAACGGTTATGGAACCGATTGAATTGATGTGAACGGTGTCGCCCTGACCGCGTATCTCGCCCTCATAGTCGCGGTTTACAAGGTTAGCGGCCACATGGGTCTTTTCCAAAGCGTCCAAAAGTCTTGCGCTCCAAAGCTCGGGGATAAAATTAGTTACTGCCATAATTACATTTTCCTTTCATTAATTAGAATTTCTCAGATCGCCCATAATCTTTGAATAGTTACGGTTGATCTCTTCGGAAGACATCCTTCTGATATCCTCCCTTGTGTAGGTTTTAACGCCCGTTCCCTTGGGCGGTGCGGCGACCTTTGCTCCGACCGTCGCGGTTTTCGGTATGAACGCCTTCCAGTGCTCGCTTATTTCACACTTCAGCCCGTCGATATCAACGGGGCTGCCGTCCTCGCCGAGGTCGATTGTTTCGGGGCAGGAGACTCTTACTATAGGCTCGATGCACTCAGAGACAACTCCGCATTCTTTTAAGAGCTCTCTTAAAATGCCTTCCTTTTTCAGCCTGAGCCTTTCCTGCTCCACGCTCTGCTTGTAGCCCTCGTAATCGGAATACAGCTCCTCATACTTAGACTTCCAGTCCGCCTCGGGAACCGCCGGGGCTTTTTTAAGCGCTCCAACGGTTTCGGCGTGTGCGGCGATGATTTTCTCTATATTGGCGTCCTCAATGCCCATTTCTTTGAGCATTTTTCTGGTTAGTGACATAGATTAATGATTCCTTTCATTTTAATATAATAGAAGCATATACAAAAGTTGGGCGTTTCCGTCCTTATATTGCAGGCAATAGTGCTCTTATATGCAGAGACTTTCCCACCGGACAAAAATACTGCCTTTAACGGAGGAAAGGCGGCTGACGGCAAAACAAACGGTAAAAGATTACAAGGTTTGAGCCGTCAGCTTTCCTGCGCTAAGATATTCTCCGCCATCTCCTTGACCCTTTCATCTCCGAAAAGCTCGCGGAGCATAAGCACTGTGGTAATTTTGGTCTGAATGGTCCTTGCCTTTTCCAGATCGTTTACTATGCTTGAACGCAGGAATTTAAACTCGTCCGAGATTCCTATTACCTTCATAAGCTCTCTTATGAATCGGCGTACGTTTGCTTCGAGCATATTTGAATACAGGTTCATCGGCTCGTATGCCGCCTTTATAGCGGTCGCGGTGCTGTTGCCCGAGGAGATTATGCTGGTGTTTAAAACCATGAAATCCCTGTACATATCCGATTCAAGGCGGTCAAGAATTGCCTCTCTGCTCTGGTAGGGCATATCAACTGTGTGCGCCTCGGCCTTTGCGCCGTCGTCGTCAACTACCGCCGCGCGAACGGTGCGCATATGGCGGATGAACTTTGCAAGGTCGATATCGTCCATGCCGCCGGCGTTTGAAATCGTCCAGTAGATGAGCGAGGCGTCGTCGATATCGTTGGCATAGCCCGATTCTATAAGGTCGTGGCAGTCAATCTGCCTGCGGAAGCCCACTATTGAGGACTGCCCGCGTGGAGAATACAGCGGCACTATCGGGAAGCAGGGGTAGTTTTCACCGTCCGAAATGATGGGTTCAAGTCCCTTGATAACTCCGACCTTTTGCTTATACGGTCTTTTTGGGAACATCACCGTCAGCTCGCCGCCGCGGCTGATATATTCGGTATAGCCGTCCTCGGTGTAAAGGGTAAGGCGCAGGGGCTTCTCTTCCGAAAGCTGCCAGAAGCGTATTCCGGCGCGCAAAGCGCCCGTCTCCTCGTCGTATATCGGAACGAATTCGTCCGCCCCGAAGACCTCTAAGCGGTCGTAGTTCATCAGCCCATATGCCGCGCCGCCGTTGATGGCGCAGGTCAGCGCAGTCTGAAGCTTGAAATCAAAATCCTCGCCCAGCCTTTTAGCCGTTTCGGGGTTTGAAAATCTGACTCCCTTGCCCAAAAGGTACTGCACCGTCTGGGTCACAAACCGGAAGTATACGTTTGATGCAAGCTTGTAGTCCGCCGAGTAGTTGTCCGGAACGGCGCTGCCTGTCACTGTGTACAGAAGCTTGCGGTACTTTTCAATTGTAGGGTTGCGGTTCTTCCAGTACTCCATCGCTTCAAGGCAGGTGCGATATTGCGCGCCGGAGCGGTAATCATCCACTGCCGGAAGCAAAAAGCCATCGGGTCCGCCGTCCCTTTCGATAATTTCAATTAAATCCTGATATGTTTTCAAAATCAACATCCTTTCAAATATGATTCCTTTTCACCGCTGTAAGCGCCGTCTGAGCGTTTGATAACGGTATAGCAGAAATAGCGGATATCGTCCATAGCGTGGTCGTTTTCCTTTACAACCCTGTCGGTTTCGGCAGAAGAATCCCAGCGGTAGAGCGAGAATTCCCGCAAAGCATCCTTGCAGCTGCGGTGAATCCTTACCCTGCCGTTTTTTATAAGGCACGCAGTCAGGCGAATGCCGTTCAGAACGTCGTTTCTTGCCTTCTTCACCCTGAATCTGCCGTTGCGCTTAATAAGGGTGATGAACGATGCCGCCGAGGGGTCCACTATCACCGCGCGTATCTCGTGCTCGCCGGCAAGCCTTACAAGCTCGGAGTAATACTCCTCATCGGTAAGCTGAACGCCTGATTCCCTGCCGTCGTGGTAGTATTCCGCGATGCGCGTCGCCGCGCCGTCCTTTAAGCACCACAAGCCCGCCGAAAATGGGTTTAATGTGCCATAGTCGCAGGATATGTAATACTCCCCGCCCTGCGGGATATTGTCGGTAACGGCATCCTTGGGAAGCTCGTAAACAAGCCCCTCGGCGGCGGTCCATCTTCCTAAAATATACCGCTCGTAAAACGCGCCGGCGTAGGATGACTTATACCGCGCCAAGGTCTGGGGCGAAAGCGAGGGGTTATCCTCTAAGCTGAAGCGAATGTGCAGAGCGTTCCTATCCTCGGCACGCTGTATCCACTCCTTGTAGAACCAGTGCTGGGGTGTATCGGGGTTGCAGGAAAACCACAGCTTAGCGCCCTCCTCAGAGCATCGGGCTATTGCCTGCTGAACAAAGCTTTTCGGCATCAGCGCAACTTCATCCAGAAGCACTCCGCCAAACGTCCGCCCCTGAATCAGTGAAAAGCTTGCTTCGTTCAAGCCGCCGAACACCTCGAAATAGTTCACCCTGCCGCCCCGCCTGACCTCTAAAACCTTGTCGGTTCTCCGCCATTTCAGCTTATAGTCCCTGTTCGCAAGGTACATTTCCATATACGGATGGATGATATTCTTAACGGCGGAATCGATGGTCTTTGCACATATCCCAAAGCGTGTGCCCGAAAAGCTGCGCATTGCCCAGTCGATAAAAGCAACGGTCATTATGCGCGTCTTGCCCGAGCGTATCGCGCCGTCGCAGATAAGCGCGGTGTAGGAGGTATAGGGGAAAGCAAGGATTTTCAGCTGTTTTTCGCTGAACACACTATCATTCCTCCCCTCTTCCATCCCTCTTCATAGCGTCAAGCTGCGCGGCAAGCTCCAAAAAGCTCTGCGAAAGCGGGTCGATGCTTTCGGGATTCTCGCTGCCAACATCAACAGTCAGCTTCTCCACAAGGGTTGACATTGCCGAGGCTATCTGGGGCATAGTCGCCGAGGATATCCTTTCATCATCCGAAAGCGCCGCCAGATATTTGTTTATCAGCCCGATGATGACCGGCTGCTTGGCTTTAAGAAAGCCGTCTATACCCGAATAACCCTCTGCGCAGGGCAAACCGGCAGAAGAATCGCAGGGTTGGCAGGCTGACGTGCGTTTAAGGCTTTCCTTTTTTACTATCCGCCGCACGGTCGAATCCGAAATGCCGTTATCCCTTGCGACTGCTCGGTAGTTCTTAGCACGCTGATATTCCAAGTATATCCTGTTTCTGTCCTGTGCGCCGATAGCCGTCATGTTATGCCGAACCTTTCGATTCCCTCGCCGAGGTCGCGCCCCTCGTAGACCCTGTTGAGATAGTTCACCTCAGCCCGGGTGAACCATTTTCCCAAAAACAATCTGAAGAAGTACTGCGCCGCCCTGCGGCAGTTGCTGCAAAGCTCCTCTTCGCCGCCATCCTCAAATTCGCTTAGGGGAAGTATCTCCCCGCACACCGGGCAGAGCTTTGCGTCGGTCAGTCCAACGCCTCCGCACTCGGGGCAGGTGAACTCGCCGTTCAAGGAAGAAGGCTCTCGGAAGCTGTGACCGCATCCGCGGCAGATATACGCTTCATTGTCCAACAGAAAATGCACTTCCTTTCTGAATCCAATAAAAAAAGAGCCATGAAAAGTCTGACAAGCTTTTCGCTCTTTGCGAATGAAGTTCAGGCGCTCCGCGATAAAGCAGGTTGATCTTTTTAAGAAGATCTCGCGGCACCCTTGGAACGTATGTTCTAATTATTATAATACTCATTTTTTTGAAAATGTCAAGGGGTTTGAGGGAGATTTTTTGGACTCTTTTGATTTTTGGGGATGGCGGTTGACTAAACCGCCGTTTAACAATGACAGAATGTGTCATCGAGCAGGAGCGTCGAACGTTCACATTCCGATACGGCGTTCATTAATGAAGCGTTCTTGTCTTAAGTCTACTGAATCCGGTTCCAGGGGAGTGGTCAAAGCGCACAAACTATCCTCCAAAAACAGCTATACACAAACTATAAAAGCCATTAAATAAAAGTCGGGCGTTTACGTCCAAAAAACAGCAAACAAAAAAGAGATGTGCGCAGAAGCCCACACACATCTCAAAATAAATTTCACCGACGGAGTAAACGCGGCAGACGGCAAAACAAATGAAAAGAGATTACTATTTTCGTGCCGTCCCAGCCTTTTAAGCAAAAGTCCGGCGGTTACGTCCTAAAAACAATAAAAAAGAGATGTGTACAGAAAGCTTGCACACATCTCAAAGCCAGAATCACCGACGGAGTAAACGCGGCAGACGGCAAAACAAATGAAAAGAGATTACTATTTTCGAGCCGTCTGCTGTCCGTAATAAGCATTAGCCCCATGCTTTCTAAGATAATGCTTATCCAAAAGCTCCTGCTGCATAGCCTGAAGCCCGGGGTTGAGCGCGAATGCATTGAGCGCCATCTTTGCGCACTCCTCTAAAATCACCGAGTGGTGAACCGAATCAACAGCGTCCTTGCCCCACGTAAACGGACCGTGCGAATGAACCAGAACCGCCGGGATCGCGTCAGGGTCCTTGTCCTTAAAAGTCTCGATTATAACAAGACCGGTGTTCTTTTCATAGTCGGTCTTTATCTCCTCGGGGGTCATTTTGCGGGTGCAGGGAATCTCGCCGTAGAAATAGTCGCCATGGGTGGTGCCCAGCGCGGGAATGCCCTTTCCTGCCTGAGCAAAGGATGTTGCGCAGGTTGAATGAGTGTGTGTAACGCCGCCTATGTTCGGAAAAGCCTTGTAAAATTCGATGTGTGTGGGAGTATCGGATGATGGATTCAGGTCGCCCTCGACTACCTTGCCGTTAAGGTCAACAACCACCATATCCTCAGGCTTCATAACGTCGTACTCCACGCCAGAGGGCTTGATTACAATCAGCCCCTTCTCGCGGTCGATTCCCGAAACGTTGCCCCAGGTAAAGGTTATCAAACCGTACTTCGGCAGAAGCATATTCGCTTCAAAAACTTCTTTTTTCAACTGTTCCAGCATAATAATAACGTCCTTTCGATATTTTATATGCTTATTTCCGTCCGAAAACCGTCCCAAAATCGAGTGCAAAATCCATCAGTCAGCGATTTTGTACTCGATTTTTGCTGTCGTTTTAGACGGAAATTAGTATTTTGCAGGCGGTGCTTTTATGAAGATAGGCTTGTGTACCCACGCCTTCTTATCGGCACCGCTTATTTATTATATGAGATGTCCCCGCCATGCCGTCACTTTGATACCGCCATGCGGTAAACTTTCCGCTTCGGGGAGCATATAATGAATCAGCGGATAAAAAATCCTTGCGATACTACCTTTCAAAATCGGCGTGAGTTACCATTATCCCCGCAGGTATGATATCTATAGCGGCATATGAAGGACCCATACCGTCCCTCGGCAGGGCAAGGCTTCCCGGGTTGACGTAATAAACGCCGTCCTTATACTCACATGCGCGGCAGTGGGTGTGACCGTAGACAACAAGGCTGAGCTTGTTCTCTGATGCTAACTTTTCAAGAAAATAGGTATCGTAATTTACCCCCTGAAGATGACCATGGGTAACGCCTATCTTATAGCCCTCAGCCTCGCAGAACTCAATGTCCTTGCCGGCGGTGTAATCACAGTTTCCGCGAACCGATACTATATTTATGTCGGGATATTCCTCTTTAGCGGCATCAACATCCCTAAGGCAGTCCCCGCAGAAAATGTACAAATCGGTCTTGTCATAGGTTTCCGAGAAAAGCTTTGAAACCGCACCGCGCATACCGTGAGTATCCGAAAAAGCTATAATTCGCATAAGTCACCCGCTCCTTTATCCGCAATAGTAAATATTACGAATATCATAACATATTATTTCACTTTTTTCAAGACTTCGCCGCAAATTACCGCCGTTACCCGGAAAAATTGTGCAGAATTGCGAACGAAGCCACCAACATGGAGGCAGATTTATGAACCTGAATCAGCAGCAAATCAACTATCTTGTTAAAAACGCTTCGGCAAAGCTCGGTGTAAGCGAGCAGCAGCTCCGCGAGGAGCTTTCCAAGGGCACCTTCGAACGCCTTATGGGAACGCTCCCCATAAACGAAGCCGCAAAGCTCACAGCCGCACTATCAAATCCCATGACCGCGCAGGCAGTGCTTTCAAGCCCGCAGGCTAAGGAGCTTATGAAGAAGTTATTCGGCTGACCCGCCGCAGCATAGCGCAGAACAGCGCATACAGCAAATAAAACCAGCAGAAAGGACGCACACAATATGGATGATCTTGCCGGAAAAATTCAGAATATACTTTCGGATGAGGAGAGCATGAAGCAGATATCCGAGCTTGCCGCCATGCTCGGGCTTGGCGGAAATCCCCCTTCTCCGGGCGACGGTGCGGGTGCAGGCTTCGGCTCAGGCGGCAACGCCTTCGGGACTAATGAATCCGCTCAGCAGCCTCAAAGCGGGATGAATCGGTTTTCCGGCATGGGAACATCCCAAGACGCGGGAAGCGCCCTCGCTCAGCTTTTAGGCGGAAGCAATCAGTCGCAGACGGCACAGCCTGATTCCGGCGACCCTTTTGGCGGGCTGGATATTGCCAAGCTTGCAGGTCTTGCCGCAAGCCTGAAATCGAGCGGCTCGGATGACCAGAATATCCGCTTCATCCTTGCCCTAAGACCGCTTCTGAGCGCAAAAAAGCAGGCGCGGGCAGACAGCGCAATAAAAATCCTGCGGCTTTTAAACCTTCTGCCGCTGATAAAAGCGAGCGGAATCATCTGACAGGAAAATCCAATGAAAGGACTGATATAAGCCTTGCCAACCAACAACAGCACAAGCCCGGAGGAGTTCTCGAAAATGCAGGAGGAAGCGCTGGAGCGCCTGCGTGAGATGCAGAAGCGTTCGCGGTCGATGGTAGCGCCGACCGGTGCGGAGCAGCAGAGCCGGAACAGCGGCAATCATACTGCGGATAATAATAGACAGGGAACGGCAAGCACCCCGCATGGCGGTCAGGGCGGAAGCAGACATCAGGAGCACCAGCATAACGCTCCCCCTGCGGGTCAGCCCTTTCCCGGCATAAATCTTATGAATCCCGGATTCTCGGTATCCGAGATTTTCAAAAGCATCCTCGGCGAGGCAGGAAAGCTTGACACCGACAGCCTGCTGATACTTTTAATGCTGTTCACACTGTATAAAAACAAGGCTGATATCAAGCTGCTGATTGCGTTGGGATATATTTTGCTGTAAGCCTGTACTTATCGTCTGAAAATGTCCAGACAGATATGGCACTTGCACATAACGCAGCGCCGGGGTATAACGGCAAGGCTAAATGTGTGCTTGATGACATCACATATAGGGTTGAAGAAAGGCTGGGGTATATGATTCAGACTCAAACTGTAGGCAAAACACCTATTAAATTTGACAGTGAAAGGGGATTTAGACTTATAAAGCTAACCCGATAATCAAAATGTCCGATAATCACTGCTGAAAAGATAGGACAGATAGGACAGATAGGACATTTTTCTTATGTCCGATAATCGCTGCTGAAAAGATAGGACAAATAGGACAGATAGGACAGATAGGACATTTTTCTCTTATATCTGATTATTACTGCTTTAAAAATGGGACAAATAGGAAATATATATATCTGAATAGTTCTTTTTTATGCTTGAATGTCCTAAATGTCCGAAATGTCCGATTATTCACCTCACTAAGATAGGACATCTTATCGTTCATCCCGAGGATTTTCCCCTGCCGGAACGTTCCAAGGGTGCAAATCCCCGCCCGCCTTTTGGAATCATTTCAGACGAATATCAGTATTAAAATATTATAATAAGACCATAATTGCATAACAAACAAATCAAGGCTCATACGGGACTTTTTCCGCATGAGCCTTGTTTCATAGCCAAGCCTATCTGTCAATCAAAATCTCATACAAATCAAACCTGCATCCCGGCAGGAAGACAAGCTTTAAGTCCGCCTTGCCGGTTACCTTCGTCAGCTCAAACGTCCTCGTAACTACCTCGTCAGAGCCTGCAAACTCAACTATCTGATTGTCCGCGCCGGATTCGGTCGCAAAACGCACATGAATGGTGTCGTTAGCGTTGTGGCTTCTGCCCTTGATGGTGATTTTGGTAATGCCCTCCTCGCCGAAATCGAAGCCGCCATACTCAACTGTTACGTTGTTTCCGATCTCTGCTATGCAGTCCGGCTCGACCTTAAAAGCGTCGCCGTAAACGCCGTCGTTGGATGTTGCAGGTATCACCTCGCCCACCCTTGTCGGGCGGATGAACTCGAAGCCCTTGAACCTTATCTGCTTGTGGAAGACAAATCTTATATCCTTAACCCCGCGCAAACGCTCATTCAGCTTGCAGATCATATACTGGTAGTGGTTCCAATGCGGATGCTTCAGGTATTCGTAAGAGCCGAGGATTTTTCCCTCACCGTCGGTAATCTCGAAAGGAATAGGCTCGTAGCCGTTCAGGTATATTCCAACGTTGACTTCGTCCGAACCGACGGCGCCGAAATCTACGTTGTTGAAGGCAATGAAGGTATCACCCCGCAATGTCTGAACTCCGCCCTCGAAGACGTTTTGCAGTTCCTCGGTCGCCTCGGAATAAAGCGATGCGCACACAATGCCGTCATACGGGTCAAAGCCAGCCGCGCCGAAGCCGGTGTTTGAAAGCTCCATCTCGGAAATTATAGCTTCATACGGCGTGCCGTTTTTGCAGTAAGCGCGGACTCTGTATTCGCCGTCCCCCTTGGGGGTGATGATGGCTTTGCCGTCCTGCTTTTCGATGACTGCAAGGTTTGTTTCAATGCCCGCGTCGGTTATCGCCTTAAAGCCGATATCGTCAAATGTAAATGTGGAGTTTTCGGGATATATCTTCACCGTTGCCACTGCCGAGCCTATTTCCGGGGTGATGCTCTGCGCAGAGAGCGAAAGCTCTATCTTTCTCACAGGGACCTCATCTAAGGCTTCATCGGGGGTATTCTCAAATGTGCAGCACACGCCCTCTCGCTTTGCGGCGGGAACAGCGTTCAGCTTCAGAACCTTATCCTCAAGTCCGGCGGAGGATACCTTAACGGTTATCTCCCCGGCGATGTCCTTAGCGGCAATCATGGCTAAAAGCTTGCCGTTGAACAGGCGGCGTGATGTGCCCTTGTACTGGTCGTAGTCGGTGGAATCGCCGTTGTCAAGCCCTACAAGCCTTCCTGCACCGGTTACGGTCACATTCACGCGGTTTCGCGCATTCTCAACAGGGTGCCCCTGCGCGTCCGCCATGGAAATCTCAACAAAAATCATATCCTCGCCGTCGGCTTTAAGCTCGGTCTTGTTGGGGGTAAGGACAATCACGGCGGGGTCGCCGAAGGAATATCTCACCTGCTCGCAGACTTTCGCGCCGCTTTCATCATAGCCAACAGCCTTGATTTCTCCCTTTTCATATGGAATCTGCCAGCGACCGGAAAGCTCGGTTCCGTCAACATGGTTATGTATGTATTCGCCCTTTGAAACGCCGTTTACAAACAGCTCCGACTTGTGGCAGTTGGAGAAGATGAAAATGTCTATCAGCTGACCCTCGTTGAAATCCCAATAGGGCAGAATGTGAACAAACGGCTCCGCCTTATCGCCAAGCCACTCGGCGCGGTAGGCATAGTAGGTGTCCTTCGGGAATCCCGCAGTGTCTATGTGACCGAAGTAGGAATTCTTTGTCCAGTATGGGGTAGGCTCGCCGATATAGTCAAACGCCGTCCATATATACTGACCAAGGCAGAATTTATGGTTTCTGTCCTGTGTGATGTTGTACTCCGCGCTGACCGAGCCCCAGCCGGTAGCGCAGTTCATCAGCGATGAGCACTGGTGATCGTCATGAGTAGTGCCAAGCTTAGCCGCTGGGAAGTGGTATACCCCGCGCGACTGGATGGTGGATGCAGTCTCGCTTCCGTATATTACCCAATCGGGGTGAAGGGCGTGGTGCTCGTCATAAAGCCGCTCGGTGTAGTTGTAGCCAACGGTATCTATATGCTCGGCGCAGTTCTGAGCGCCCTCCCACTGCATATAGTTCGAGCCTATTGTTATCGGGAATTTGGCGTTGTAATCGTCTATTCTTACGCACCTTTTAAGCTCCTCGGTAATTTCCACTCCGCGGGGCGAGGCGTGGGTGTCGTATATTTCGTTGCCTATGCTCCACATAATAACGCTGGCATGGTTGCGGTCGCGGCGAACCCAGCTGCGCACATCCCGCTCGTGCCACTCGGGGAAGAAGCGGGCGTAGTCGTTGTCGGTCTTTTTAAGCTCCCACATGTCAAAGGCTTCGGAATCTATCATAATTCCCATTTCGTCAGCCAGCTCCATAAGCTCGGGCGCGGGTGGATTGTGCGAGGTGCGGATGGAGTTCACGCCCATCCCCTTCATAATTTCAAGCTGGCGGCGGATGGCGTTTTTGTTGACAGCCGAGCCTAAAGCGCCCATGTCGTGATGCATACATGCGCCGTGAATCTTTAACGGTCTGCCGTTTAAGAAGAAGCCCTCGTTGGTGGTGAATTTAGTCGTCTTGAAGCCAACGCGCTCCACTCTTTCGTAAACGCTTTCGCCGTTCTTGATGATTTCGGTTTTCAGAGTGTAAAGGTATGGGTCT
>CALDFS010000021.1 GCA_937942105.1 uncultured Ruminococcus sp.
CCGGTCATAATCCTTGCAGATGAACCCACCGGCTCGGTTGATACCAAGACTTCAGACCAGATTTTAGGAGTTTTCAAAAAGCTCAACAAGGAAAAGGGCATAACAATAGTAATAGTAACCCACGATTTAAGGCTTGCCAAGCAGATTGACAGAGTAATCGCAATTCGCGACGGCAGAACCTCAAGCGAGATAATAAAGAAGACCCACGCAGAAATAATGCGTGAATCCAAGGGCTGGGGAGATGATTCGGTCCCTCAGGAAAACGAAGCATCCGGCGAGGAAGAATTTGTTTCAGAGGAGCTTATAGTCCTCGACAGAACGGGAAGACTTCAGCTGCCCAAGGAATATCTCGAAGCGCTTGAAATAAAGGGCGGTTCGAGGGTAAAGGCGGATCTTGATAAGGAAGCGGAGAGAATCTGCATCAGGAAGGCCGAATAAATATTTTATTAACCTAAGGGATACATACACAGCAAAGATTATTGAAGAAAGGTGGAAAACACAGTGAAAAACAAACTGTTCAGGCGCTTGATTTCACTTGCAATAGTTTTAGTGATGATAGTGCCTACTTTGGCTCCGGTATATGCCGACGGGCTGGACGCTGATGAAAGCGACTCCTCAAAGAATACCGAAATCAAAGAAACCTCTGCACAGATTCTCGATGAGATGAACCGTGCAAGCACCTACAGCACATTCTATGATAATCACATTGACGATCCGCGCCCCGACGCTGAAGTAATCGTCAACGGCACAGATTATACCAACCCCAGCGATAATTCGGGTATTTACACCGACACTATCGATGGCAAGCAGGCTATGGTCTGGCCCGAGGCAAGCGGCTCGGTCGATTATGTGTTTAACGTAGAAAAAGCCGGTATTTACAACATCGAGCTTACCTATTACGCTCTTGCGAGTGCTGCAAATGATATTGAAATCAGCTTCGCAATCGACGGTGAGGTTCCCTATGCTACCGCATCGAGAATTCTTTTAAGCAAGATGTGGGTGGATTCGGAAAAGTCTTATATGGTTGACGAAAGCGGCGCCCGCGTCTTCAAGCAGGACTCTCATGGCAACCAGATCAGACCTACCCTTCGTGAAGAGCTTGTTTGGCAGACCATGCCCGTCAAGGATACCGACGGTCTGTTCAACGACCCGCTGAGATTCTACTTCTCCGCCGGTCAGCACACCCTGACTATTTCCTCTGAAAAGGCAAGATTCGCCATCGCTCAGGTGAGACTCTTCAACCAGAAGCCAACACCTTCTCTTACAAACGTTGATAACGTCACTACCGACGTAAGCAAGGCGAGCGAGACTTCCGGCGTCAACATTCTTTTAGAGGGTGAAGCTGCCGACTATAAGTCTGATATCACTCTTTACGCTACATATGACCGTTCGACCTACGTTACCTCACCCGCAAGCCCCA